>JAQBNS010000153.1 GCA_028288405.1 Chitinophagaceae bacterium | reverse complement strand
CTACTCTTGCATGCAAGCGTTGGAAAATAACAAATATTTGTTGCAGATACTGTGGTTCAAATCCGATTCCATTGTCCTTTACAAATACACAGAGATAGTTGGTGTAATTTAAATTGAATTCTTTTTCCCAATTCTTCTCCGCAATTTTGCTTGCACTATTCCACTCCGCCCAGATTTCTATTTTAGGTACGCTACCAGCTTTGTGAAACTTTAATGAATTGCTCAGTAAATTTTGAAAGAGTTGCCTCAACTGTGTTTTGTTTCCTTTATTCACCGGCAATTTTGCGATAGTTATCCTTGCTTTTTCACCGACAATAGAAGCGTCTAAATCTTCTATAATAATTTTAAACAATTCATTGAAGTCAATTCTTTCATTGGAGTCCATCACTCTGGTAGAACGGGAATACATCAATAGATCCTGAATCAACGTTCTCATTCTTGCAGCAGAGCGATTGAGCCTTTCCAAATAATTTACGATCTCGCCATCTTTTTCATTGACCAATTTCGATCCAATACGCTCACTAAAGGCCATAATTTTGCGAAGGGGCTCCTGTAAATCATGCGAAGCAACATAGGCGAACTGCTCCAACTCTTTATTTGACAGGTTGAGTCGATGCACCTGATGCTCCAATAGCTGCTGCGATGAAATAAGATTTTTTTCTACTTCCACCTTTTTGTGAAATGCAGAATTGAGTAAAATCAACACACAAAACAAAATAAGTAATGACAAACTACACGTCAATATAATCACCCCAATACTGAATCTTGACTTTCGGTATGTATCTTCTTTAATATCATGCAGACGTTTAAGTTCTAAATCTTTCATCTGATTAGCCTTATCCCGGATTTGATTCATCACTACCCTCCCTCGATAGACAAACACGCCAATAGAATCATTGAATTTATTGTTTGATTTTTCAAAACTAGACTTAACAAAAGCCAGTAAGTCCAATTGGTAATGTATATCAAACTTTAAAGAGTCTAGATTTTTCTTTTGCTCTAAATCATTTTCAAATGCTTTATATAACTCTCCAAATTCTCTATCAATATTTTCTTTGGCGCCTTGATACGGTTCCAAAAAATCAGCGTTGCGAGTAATGATATAACCCCGTTGCCCTGTTTCTGCATCTTTAGAGTATGATAATATTCGTTCAATCTTCAAATTAATGTTATAGGAATGATCAAGGGAAGCGATGGATTGGTTGGTTTGATAAATCGTAACAAGAGCAAGCGTCACTGAAGCCGATAAAATCAACAAGGAAAATACCGAAATGAGATAAAAATGCTTTTTTTGTGAAATATTTAAATTCAACTTTATCATATGTGCAATACTAACAAAAAACAATAACCTGTCTTAATCTGGAATTTCTACCTTGTCATTTCAGATCATCTCTACTTAGCTCTTTACTAAAATATCAACACTGAGATAATCTACTTTACACAATTACTTTACCAAAAAACTATTCTTAAAAAGATCTGCCATCATATACATTGATTGCGTTTTAACCTTCAATTGATGAACTAATTATCAAATTTACGCCATACATCAAAAATAGGTGCTTCTTTCAAAGTTGGGGAAAATGACTATTTTTATACGAAAATACACCTCAAATTGGGGATTTTTTTACTCTAATTTGAGGTGTAATAGAGATTCATTACCTGATTCTATGCCTGAGAGTCAATATTTTAGGCGATAAAAAGGGCGTGGCACTATTTTGACCTTAAACATATCTATAAAATGAATCAACTTACAACTTTATAGCTATGAAAAATTCAGAAAAAATTATTGGAGCTCTTGTACTTGGAGCTGTAATAGGAGCAGCGGCCGGTGTTTTATTTGCACCCAATAAAGGCAGCGAAACACGCAAAAAATTGATCGATGATGCAAAAGACTTAGCCGGTGATTGGAAGCAACGTGTAAAATCTACTGTAGATAATTTACGTGAGAAAGCGGATAATCTTCAACAAATGGCGGAAAGTAAATTAGAAGAATACAAAGAACAAGGCAGACAAACAGCTGAGGAATTCAGAGCAAGAACAAACAATGTTTCTTAATCTAAATTTACTTCTTCATCATTCATAAAGATAAATATTTAGCTATATTATGGAAGAACAAACTAAAATAGAAGAGCTTTCAGATAAACTAAAGTCTTATATAGACACACGTTATGATCTTATTGTTCTGCAAACATCTGACAAAGTTTCTATCATTGGATCAGAATTCATTGCTTATCTGTTAATCGGTATTTTGTCTTTTCTATTTATCGTTCTCTTTAGTATAGCTTTAAGTTTATACATTTCATCTTTGTACGGAAGTACATTCATTGGATTCTTAGCAGTAGGCGGACTCTATCTTGTTATAGCCGTTCTTCTCGTTGCATTTAAAAAGCATTTAACGAATCCTTTTAGAAATAAAATAATAAGGGCAGTCTTAAATGAAACTCCTTAAACTATAAGCTATCATGGCAAATGACTTCTCCACTATTAAAAATCATACTGAACTACGATTCAGAATCATGCAACTGAATAGTCAACGTGAAGAACAAGAACTGGAATTAAAAAAAGGAATTACAGAATTGTATCATGCGATGCATCCTATAAACCTTTTGAAAAAGATGGTCTCTGATTTTGCCACTGACAAACAAGTGCAATTTGATGCCACAAAGATAGGACTCAATTTCGGCTCTGATTTTCTTATTGGGAAATTATTGGGCAGTAACATGAATATCAAGAAATATTTAAGTTCACTCATTCTACAAAAAGCCAGTGATTATGTATTGAATAATCATCCGGAAAAAATTGCCTGGGGTATTGAAAAGTTAAGCAACTTATTTAGTTCCTTTTCTAAAAAAGAAACCAATAAAACAGGAATGACGGCCGAATAGGTTATAAGGCCATAGTATTTAGTAAACGGCTAAACTTACTAAATGAATTCACTATATTGAAATAAACGGGCAATCAACGCACGGATCTTTGATGCAAGTGTTTTACCTCCCACTCAGATGAATAAAAAAGTTTTAATAATAGATGATGAAGCTGACATTAGATTCCTACTTGAAAGGGGCTTAACAAGCAATAATTATCAAGTTAAAGTGGCAGAGAATCTTGTTCAAGGAATTGATAAATTCAATCATACTTCACCCGACATCATCGTATTAGATGTCAATTTGCCGGATGGAAACGGCTCGCATGAAACACACTCATTTAGAAAAAACACGTTCAAAACTTCAATTATATTAATAAGTGCCGATAGTGATCATTTAATTGACAATTACAAATTGCTAGGCGCTGATGCTTTTATTAAAAAACCTTTTTCTGTTAACCAATTGATCGCAGTAATAAATACTCTGCAGTAGACTCGGACAAATAAAAACGTTATGGCAAAAATCTTAATTATCGACGACAACATTGACATCTGTCAACTTCTGGAAAGATTCTTTAAAAAGAAGGGTCACGATACAAAATTCTTTACCTCGGAAGTAAATGCATTGGATTATTTAAAAACCAATGAATGTGACCTGGTGTTTTGTGATTTTAGATTACCTAAAATGGATGGTAAAGAAGTTCTGGAAAAAATCAAACAGATCGACCCAACTATTCAGGTAGTTATTATCACCGGTTATTCGGATGTAAAAACTGCAGTAGATGTAATCAAACTAGGTGCATTTGACTATGTCACTAAACCTCTTTTTCCTGATGAGATTTTAATCACTATGGAAAAAGCGTTGAAAAACAAAGCAAACCTTGATCATAGTCAAGAAGATAATTCCTCTTCGAAAGAAAAACCGTCTGCCAACACAATCCATAAAAATGGTTCTTCTACTGCTCCTTCAAAACAAATAATTGTTGGTAAGAGTCCGGAAGCTAAAAATATTCAGAAGCAAATTGAACTTGTTGCACCTACTAACTACTCTGTAATTATATACGGAGAAAGCGGAACAGGTAAAGAATCTATTGCTTACAGTATTCATAGCCAAAGCACAAGAAAAGATAAGCCTTTCGTAGCAGTAGACTGTGGCTCTCTATACAAAGAACTTGCAGGAAGCGAGTTGTTTGGTCATGAAAAAGGAGCCTTTACAGGAGCACTGCAAAGCAAAGTGGGGCAATTTGAATTAGCCAATGGCGGAACTATTTTCTTGGATGAAATCGCAAACCTTTCTTATGACATACAAGTTTCTTTACTAAGAGTCATACAAGAAAGAAAAATAAGAAGACTGGGATCGCAAAAAGAAACACCTATTGATGTCAGAATTATCGTGGCCTCTAATGAAAAAATAAATGGAGCTACTTCTAAAGGAACATTCCGTGAAGATCTTTATCATAGATTCAATGAGTTTTCGATTGATCTACCTGCCTTACGTGACAGAAAAAACGACATCATGATGTTCGCAGAATTCTTCCTCGCTAATGCCAACACTGAACTAGGCAAACAAATAGAAGGCTTTGATGAAGAAGTAGAAGGGATCTTCCTTGACTACAATTGGCCGGGAAATCTAAGAGAGTTAAACAACGTTATTAAAAGAGCTGTTTTGTTGAGTGGTAAGAATAAGATCACAGCAGAAACATTGCCACAGGAAATTGTATTCCAATCCAAGTTTTCTCTTATTGATGATAAATCTGAAAGTAAACCTTTGAATGGAGATGCTCATAATCTGAAATCCATAGCATTGAATGCTGAATTTGAAAAAATTGTCGAAGTTCTTAAAAAGGTCAACTTCAATAAATCTAAAGCCGCTCAGTTGCTAAATATTGATCGTAAAACCTTGTACAATAAAATGAAAATATTCAACTTACTAAACACATAAAGTAAGCGCACAATGCGCTTACTTTATGTTTAGGAGCTAGATAATTTCCACGATTATGAAAAAAATAACCGGTACCGTATGTCTGTCACTATTCTTGTTTTCATTAACAAGTTTCCAGCTATTCAAAACAAGCCTTAGAATTACCGTAAGAAACGAATTGGGTAACTTAGAGAGTGGTGCTACAGTAGCAGTTTATAAGACGAAAGAAGATTACGAAAAAAATGCTAACCCTGTGGCTCTAGATAAAACGGATGCAAAAGGCATTGTTACCTATGAAGATATGGAGGCCATTGTATATTATGTAACTGCAGAAAAAGGTGATCGCAATAACTTTGGCGCAGGAGAAAAAACAGAAGCGCTAACACCTAGTAAAATGAATAAAATGACAATTATTATATCCGAATAATAATTGTCATTTTTTAAAAAACGAAAAAATCCTTCCTTCAATACTTAGGTAATAGCTACCACTTCTTAAAGTGGTACAATCTATTTTTACAGCCTTGCCTTGTAATAATCTTTTTCCTGTCAAAGTATATATCTCGTATAATGCTTCTCTCGATAAAGTAATACCATCGTCCACTCTCGCCGGATAGAATGTCGGCTCTGGACTTTCTACTCCTATTTTCTGAAACTTAGAAGTTGTTTCATCTATTTTAACGGTATAAAATCCTTGTGGCAAACCTGTAATGTCTACTTCATCTGCTTTGCCTTTCGAAACTGAAACCCCCTTGTCATTTATAATGTCAAATTTGGCTTTAGCTGTAAAATGAACTTTGTCAGAAGCTAAAATCGGATAAAAGTGAGCTTGCTTATAAAAAATATCTTGTAATTTTTTTTCCAAATCATACTCGTCCGGATCCAAGGCTATAACAATTCCATTTTCATTAATCAAAAAAGAAGAGGGTAATGATTCTATCGAATATAATTTAGCTACCGTACTTTCCCAGCCCTTGAAATCACTTCCATGATTGGGCCAATCCATTTTATCATTTCTAATAGCATTGATCCATGGTTCTTTTTTAGAATCAAGAGAAACACTAAACATATCAAATCCTAAAGAAGCATATTTATGATACACAGGTACAATTTCAGTATTTGCCATACGACAAGGCATACACCAAGAAGCCCAGAAGTCCAACAAAACTACACTTCCTCTTAACGAACTTAATTTAATAGGCTTACCTTCTTGATTCAATATAGTAAAGTCAGGAGCCTGATCTCCTACTTTAAGCCTTGCCTGAGCACTATAGCCAGTTGCAAGCAAAAAAAGAATGCTAAACCCCAATAAAAAATTTCTCATTGTAGCTGTATTGTTAATCAGGAGGAAGTTATAAAACTATTGCGAGATTTAAAAGGTAAATCCTGCCGTAACCTGATAGAACCCATAATGTTTTTTAATATCTGCAGTAGGTTCTTGTCCATTACTAAGTGTATAAGGCTTATAACGTTGATTTGTGAATCCTTGCACAACAGCGATATCTACATAAAAGCCCTCTATTCTGTACCCTCCACCTAATGTAAAGTAATATTGATCTCTTTTCAGATCATCAACCCTATTGTAAGGATCCGCATTGTAAGCAAAACCTCCTCTTGCAGTGTATTGCTTGGCTAATCTTACTTCTGCACCTAATTTATAATTGAATACATTATTATAAATATTTTTGATGGTTGCATTATCTGCAGCGAACAGAAAACGATCTCCCGGATATTGCAAACTTGCTGTCTTATATGGTACAAACTCTACGTCTCCCGTAATGAATCCTCTCTTACCCGCCAACAAAGTAATACCGGCAGAAGCTCGCATCGGTTTAACAAATCGATAGTTAAATGAATTTGTTGTCGTCTTTACATCTGAGTGATCAAGGTATTGTGTATTACTTGGATTATTGTCAATGATAATACCATCGTAATTTGCCACTACGCCCCAAGTATAGGTTTCTTTCATGTAGTTATAAGTCGGACTTTGTATGGATCCACCTATCCTCATCCAATCCGTCGCTTTTACAATGATACCAGCTTTCGCTACGTAACCAGTTCCTTTGTGCGCATCTGTTTCTCGGAAAGAAAAATCCTTTAACCCATAAGGCAATGGCGCATGCTTTTCTTCAAACAATCTTTCTTGAGAATAATTGGATATAAGTACAGAGCCCCCAATACCTAAGTAAACACGGTCATTGATATTCGCGCCATAAGAAATGTCCCAGGAATACTGTCCTGCTTTTTGTAAAACAGTTTCTTTTTGTTGCGCTTGGTCGAGAGAAAAATCATAATAATTATCTCCCTTCTGGTAATGATCTCCATTAAAATAATCGTAATACCCTACACCTGCATAATATTGATTGGACGAAGAATCGTAATCTATTAAATAGGAATAGTAAGACAATGCATCTAAAGTATTAGGCATACTGGCATCCTGATTGTATACATTTCCAAAAGACCCTCCTGCAGCCAAATTAGCATTGGCATTCTCAGCAAAATAATCTGTCATGGAATTTTTATTGTTTGTTCCGGACATCATGTAGCGCTGTTGGTAGTCGTTCACTTTAGTAAACGTAATTCCTAATGATCCTCCTCTGAAAATACCGGGCACCAGATCATCTTTTGAAAAATTAATGACCGCTCCAAAATTTGGAAGGCCAAACCATGTTCTATTGGCCTTAGTCGTATTATCTAAAAAATTAGATTGAGTCCCTGTAGAGCCTATACCCATCGACAAGGAGACTTCCGATTTTCTGAATAATCCTAAAGCCGCTGGATTATAGGTAATCAGACCAATATCACCGCCTAAAGAAACGCCTGATCCAGCTAAACCCTGTATCCTTGCTGAACCGTAAACGGTTTGTCCACCAAAAACAGGGACATAATTATAATAACCTAGTGATCCTGGTTCTATTTGTGCAAATGCCGGAACATAAAATAACACCGACATCACAACTGCTATTAAGGAACCTATTCTACGCTTTTTGTGCATCCTTTCTTGTATGATAAATTGCATAATTTAAAAATTAACGTCTTCCACGGCCGCCGCCACCGCCGCTGTTTCCACCACCGCCACCATATCCTCCTCCGCCACCACCTGATCGACCACTGTTGCCACCGTTATTAAATTGTGGCTGGCTATACTGCTGCTGCTGTCTCTGATTATTATATTGTTGTTGTTGCTGTCTTTGTTGATTGTACTGTTGTTGCTGTTGCTGTTGCTGTTGTTGCTGTCTTTGTTGATTGTATTGTTGCTGCTGCTGACTATACTGTTGCTGCTGATCTTGTGTACCTCTTCTATTGCTATTATAATCGTTACCTCTATTCGTATTTGTACCAGTATTATTATTCTGGTTTTGATTATTCTGTGTCGTGTTGTTCTGATTTCTATTTTGATTTACGTTACCCTGACCGCTAGTTCCATTATTTTGGTTTGTTCGGTTCCCATTATAATCATTCGTTGTTCTTCCACCTTGATTGCCATTATTCTGGTAATCACTTGGAGTTCTGCCACCTTGACTATACTGATTTTGTTGTTGTGTATAGTTTCCTTGATTATTATTTGCTGTGTTACGTCCTCTACCTCCTGAATTATTATTATTTCCGATCGTTGAACTTGTACCGGTTTTAGGACCTACTATACCTTTGCCGTAATTGCTGCTACCTGAACTAGTGGATCCATTCCCATAATGTAACCCGTCATAAAACCCATTATAGTATCCACCGCCACCGTAGCCGTAACCATAGCCTCCATACCCATAACCACCATAGCCATAGCCATAATAAGGACTGTAACCACTATACCATGACCATGGATTGTACCAGTAGTTGTTATAATAGTTATTATAACCGTATCCTCCATAACCATATCCATAGTTTCCATAGCCTGAGCCCCAGCCAAAACCTATACCAATGCTGGTTCCGTAAAGAGAAGAGTAACCAAACCCAGTATTCCATCCTGAATTAACACCTCCCCAACCGCCATAATAAGATGCTCCGGGACCAAATCCATATCCTAAAGACAGAGAGCTGTTCCAGTTAGAACCGGAGCTTCCATAATAATTGTTGTTGTTACTGTTGACATAAGTATCTCCACCCGTTGAACTTGGAGTTGAAATTGAATTGTTCTTATTAGCTTCACTATAGTAGGAGTAATCAACGCTTTTATCAGGAGTATCCGAAGAGTTAAACTGGTAGTTCTGACTCGACGAATTATTAGTATAGTTATTATTATAATTGTTATTGTTGCTATACGTATTTTGCTGCGCAGTCTGAGCCTGTTGCTGTTGCGCTTTTCTTTCCTGAGCTGCTTTTCTGTCGGCAGATGAAAAATAAACGGGGTCATCCTCAATGGTATTAGAGGCAGAAGGTGAATTCGTTGCACAAGAAGACAATAGAGCAGTTGCTGCAGCTATTGTAAGCACAACGAAACTATTTTTCCATGTGTCCGCTTTCATATTCTTAATTCGTTTACTTGAATTACAAAGTAGCAAAAATACCTTATCTTTGCCCTTTAACGATGCAATCTATCAAATCGCATACCAACTTATAACTACAACAATAAAATGAGCAAATTTCTTCCTAAAAGGAGCGAAGATTATTCACTTTGGTACAATGAATTAGTAAAAAAGGCTGATTTAGCTGAAAATTCGGCTGTTAAAGGCTGTATGGTCATTAAGCCCTACGGATACTCCATCTGGGAGAAAATGCAGGCCGTACTGGACGCTAAGTTTAAAGAAACCGGACATAGCAACGCTTACTTCCCTTTATTAATTCCTAAATCATATTTAAGCAAAGAGGCAAGCCATGTTGAAGGCTTCGCAAAAGAATGTGCCGTAGTGACACATTACCGTTTGAAAAATGATCCAAATGGCAAAGGAGTCATCGTAGACCCTGAAGCAAAACTTGAAGAAGAATTGATCATAAGACCCACTTCTGAAACGGTCATTTGGAGCACCTTTAAAAACTGGGTACAATCCTATAGGGATCTACCCTTGCTCATTAATCAATGGGCGAATGTAGTCCGTTGGGAAATGCGTACAAGGCTTTTTCTACGTACCGCTGAGTTCTTATGGCAAGAAGGCCATACCGCTCATGCTACAAAAGAAGAAGCTATTCGTGAGACCGAAACCATGTTGGAAATCTATGCAGATTTTGCAGAACAATACATGGCTATGCCGGTTTTAAAAGGAATAAAAACAGCCAATGAACGTTTTGCCGGTGCAGAAGAGACGTATTGTATTGAAGCCATGATGCAAGATGGTAAAGCATTGCAGGCTGGCACCTCACATTTTCTGGGACAGAATTTTGCGAAAGCGTTTGAAGTAAAGTTTGCACCGAAAGAAGGCAAATTGGAATATGTCTGGGGTACTTCCTGGGGTGTGAGTACAAGATTGATGGGAGCATTGATCATGGCACATTCTGATGATGAAGGTTTAGTATTGCCTCCGCTCCTTGCACCTATACAAGTAGTAATTGTGCCTATTTTCAAAAACGAAGAGCAGCTTACCGCTATCCGTTCTAAAATAGATCCCCTTACAAAATCACTTCGTCAAAAAGGAATTTCAGTCAAATTTGATGACCGTGACACACAGACTCCCGGATTTAAATTTGCCGATTACGAATTGAAAGGTGTACCTCTTCGAATCGCAATCGGTCCGCGTGATGTAGAAAATAATACCTTGGAGATTGCCAGAAGAGACACCAAAGAAAAACAATCTATCGGTGCAGATGGTGCTTTAGAAGTCATCGAACAATTATTAAAAGACATTCAAAGTAATATCTACCAAAAAGCCCTGGAATACCGCAAGACACATACTACAGAAGTTAACTCCTATCAAGAGTTTCAGGAAGTGTTAGATGCAAAAGGAGGCTTTGTGCTGGCGCATTGGGATGGCACATCCGAAACAGAACTTAAGATTAAAGAAGAAACCAAAGCGACTATTCGTTGTATTGTTTTAAATAACAAACAAGAGGAAGGAAAATGTATATTGACAGGCAAACCGTCTAAGCAACGTGTAGTTTTTGCCAGGGCTTATTGATCTTTCTTTTAACCAATTGATATTACACGATAACTTGTAACATGACTCTACTAGCCATTCTTGCTGCCGCAGGACTTTTGCTTATTGTTATTGAAATTGTGTTCATTCCGGGAACTACGATCGTTGGTATTTTCGGAGGGCTTTTATCAGGATATAGTATCGTAAAAGCGTATACTGATTTTGGTATGGCAACAGGCCATACTTTTCTGTTTGTTAATCTTATTGGAGGAGCTGTTATTTTGATCGTTTGCTTTCGTTCCGGGGTATGGAGTAAATTTGCCAACAAAAGCATCTCCGAAGGAAAAGCTTTTGATGACCTCGATACAGAACTATCGGTGGGTGATGAAGGAATAACATTATCTGATTTAAGACCCATCGGAAAAGCTGAATTCAAAAATAAAACCTATGAAGTACAAACATTAGGTGCATTTTGCAATCACCCTTCTAAAATTATCATTATTGACATTTCCCGTTACAAAATAATTGTTCAACCTTTAACCTAAATTGATTTTATGAATAGTCAAACTCTTATTATACTCTTTGCAGGAGTCTTTTTCTTATTCGTCTTCCTTTATTTTTTTCCGATAAGTTTATGGATTACAGCTGTTTTTTCCGGCGTGAATGTAAGTCTGTTTACTTTAGTCTTCATGCGCATCCGTAAAGTACCACCACGTCTAATTGTAGAATCATTGATCACTGCAACCAAAGCCGGGATTTCCATTACAAGCAATGATTTGGAAACGCATTATCTGGCAGGTGGAAATGTGCCTCATGTTATCAAAGCCTTAATTTCTGCCGACAAAGCAAACATTGCTTTAGTTTTCAAACAAGCAGCGGCAATTGATCTTGCAGGAAGAGATGTATTTGAAGCGGTACAAATTTCGGTTAATCCCCAAGTCATCAATACTCCGAATGTAGCAGCTGTTGCGAAAGACGGCATTCAATTGATCGCCAAGGCACGAGTAACATTGCGTGCAAACATCGCACAATTAGTAGGTGGTGCAGGAGAAGAAACTATTTTGGCTCGCGTAGGAGAAGGAATTGTTTCTTCCATTGGTTCTTCTCTTTCACACAAAGAAGTATTGGAGAATCCGGACAAAATATCAAAGCTTGTTTTGCATAAAGGATTGGATGCAGGAACTGCATTTGAAATTTTATCCATCGACATCGCAGACATAGACGTAGGAACAAATATTGGAGCCAAGTTACAAATTGATCAGGCCAGCGCCGATTTGAAAGTGGCAGAAGCTAAAGCCGAAGAACGCAGAGCGATGGCAGTAGCGTTAGAACAAGAGATGAAAGCAAAAGCACAAGAAGCTCGTGCTAAAGTTATCGAAGCAGAAGCCGAGATACCAAGAGCTATTGCAGCAGCATTTAATAGCGGTAACTTAGGTATCATGGATTATTACAAAATGAAAAATATCCAGGCAGATACCGACATGCGTGATTCTATAGCAGGATCCGGCAAAGACACGAATAGCAAATCATAAATACCTTCATGAGTAATGTTATTTAAAACAAGAATAGCATTACTCATTTTACCTTTACAATTATGAAAAGAGAATTCGTACCTGGACGTTATCTGCATTACAAGGGTAATTACTATACTGCACTCCAAACAGTGAAGCATAGCGAAACAGAAGAGTTGCTGGTACTTTATAAACCTGAGCACAGCGATCAATGGTGGGTAAGACCACTCACTATGTTTATGGACGAAATATCTGTTGAGGGTAAAAAAAACACCACGATTTCAACTCATCACCCGTCAGTAATTACTTACCGGCTATCACTACATTCAATTGTTGCGGATCAAAATATTTTTTAGCCACCTCTTGAATCTCTTGAGAAGTAACCGCTAACAGTCGTTTCATCAACTCTTCATAATACTGGTCTCCCAATTCGTTAAAATAGGTTGCCTTAAAACGATCCATAAAACTAAACGGTGTGTCCAGTGAAGAGATGAATGTTCCTATGATATAATTCTTCACTACTTTCAATTCGTTTTCGGAAACCAAGTCATCTTGCATTCGTTGCATTTCAAACTTAATTTCCCGAACTGTTGCTTCCGCGTTGTCGCCATTGACATCGGTTTGAACAGACCAGTAAGAGGTATGAATATCTTGTACCATGGCGGAATGAATGCCATATGTAAAGCCTTTGTCCTCTCGTATATTCTGCATCAATCGAGAACCGAAATACCCTCCAAAAATTTCATTGTACATATACAATGCAGGAAATGAAGCATCCAATCTTGATGGGATAAAGAAGCCGGCTTTAACAGAAGATTGCACCGCTCCCTCTTTTTCTACTTTGATGGATTGTCGCAATGGACTTGGTGATTCAAAGGATAATTTGCTTTTCAAAGGCCCTTGAATATTCTTCTTCTTCATCCAATCCTGAATGAAACTATTCATCCCTTCTTCACCTTTGCCGCTTATAAATACAGAAGCCTGGTTCCAATGAAAAGCATGTTGATGAAATTTCTTAATATCAGCTAGTGAGACTTTTTCTATCGCCTGATCGTCCAAGACCCTACCATAAGGATGCTGATCCCCAAAGAGCAAATGCACATATGCTCTGCCGGCCAAATAGGAAGTCTTATTTAAATTGAGTGCATAATTT
This sequence comes from Chitinophagaceae bacterium, assembly GCA_028288405.1. Taxonomy (GTDB): domain Bacteria; phylum Bacteroidota; class Bacteroidia; order Cytophagales; family Cytophagaceae; genus JACMQM01. The sequence goes on along the minus strand of JAQBNS010000153.1, from coordinate 16,905 downwards.
TGACGGGCCTGAGATTTCAACTTATTGAGTTCTTCCGCATCCATCAAAGGCTCTTCAATCATTTCTTCCATCAGAGCCAGCATGGGTTTCAGGTAACGAGACAAGCAAAATATACTTAAGGTTACCTGATCATTGCCTGGATTCACTTCGAAGAAAGAGCCGTACTGTGCTATGATTTGCTGAATAGCACTTGAACTATTTTTCTGCGTTCCTTCGGCTAATAATTTACTGGTGAAGTAGGATACCCCTGTATAAGGCTCGTACCATTTGCCCGCTGGAAATGCAATTTCTAAACGACAAACTTCTTGTTGTCCTTGCTCCAATATAAAAGCAGTCAAGCCGGAAGCTCCATTCAGCTTATCCGGCTTGATCAATGTAAAAGGCTCCAAGTCCACAAAGGACGGGGCGTTTATTCTATCTAATGTCATGTTGTATATTACTCTCCTACTTCGTCAGAAGGTGGTGCTGTATTTTTCACTTGCTTCGCGAAATCAAAATGCAATGTAAAACGCAAAGTTTCAGCTAATGGATTATTCTGAGCAACCGGTATGAGGTAAGCGAAATCCAATCCGAATAAGTTATAGCGTACACCTAAACCTAATGTTACATATTTACGATTTCCTTTATGCTTATCTTCATAATGAAATCCTGCACGAGCAGCAAATAAATCGTTGTACCAATATTCAATACCCGGATTTAGAATAATCTCTTGTAACTCTTCACTGAATCCACCCGGTGCATCTGAAAATGAACCGAGCATTCCAGACAATACTCCTGTTTTATGAGGATCAACACCTTTGGTAATATTGCCACTTGAATCTCTTTCCGGTGTAGAAGGGACCATTAGTTTATTGATATCCAACATGAGAGTCACCTTGCTGAATTGATCCACTTCCATTGTACCGGCAAAACCTAATCTTAAATTGGTAGGAATGAATTCACGGTTATCGTTATCGGTATAAGTTACTTTACCTCCGATATCAGTAATGGTTGCCCCGAAGGAGAAAGTCGTTGGTCTTCCAGCTAAGGTTAAATTAGGGTTTACGTGATATACCCCGATGTCTGCAGCAGCTGTACTGGCAGGTTTGGCAACTGTATTTGAACCTGGAATTGTAACGTTACCGGCCAAATCCGATCGGATATATTTAAGGCCTAAACCTACACTCCAGTTGTTTGACATTTTTCTGGAATAGACTAACCCTACTAAAAACTCATTCGGTCTGTAAGTCTGCAATTTATTTCCGGCATTATCAGTAAACTGGATTTCACCCAATTTGAAATATTTAAAGTTAATACCAATAGCTTCGTTCTTTCTAACTTTAGCATAGCCCGATAGTTGTGCAATCGACATGTCGTTTACTAGTTTCCTCAACCATGGCGTGTAAGAAATGGCAGCGCCATAATCTTTTTGCACAAAGGCGAGTTTACCAACGTTCCAATATACCGCATTAGCATCTGGAGTAATCGCTGCACCTGCATCACCCAATGCCCCTGAACGAGCATCTGGAGAAATAGTTAAAAATGGTACTGCGGTAGTAATAACTTTGTTCTGATAACCTGAAACTCCAAACTGAGCTGACGCTGTCAATGAAACTCCAACAAGGATAAAAAGGGCAAGGATTAGTTTCTTTACAAACATTGAAATTATTTTTAACCGTCAAATATAAGAATTATTACAAAGGATTAATTCAATAAGACCAATTTCTGAAATTGGTGGGTGGTTGAACCGTCTCTTAGTGAACGAACTTTAACCTTATAAACGTATACCCCCTTACCGATTTTATCACCAAAATCGTCTCTGCCATCCCAATTGAGCCCTGAAACATGGGTAGGACTGCCCATCTCCACGTGATCGATCGACTTGATCATTTTCCCTGATACTGTATAAATCTGGATCAAAACCTCAATATCGTCTCCTGCCCTGTTCTGGTCAAAATGAAACTCTGTATGCGTAGAAAAAGGATTTGGGTAATTGAGGATATGATCAATAGCCATTTTGTCAGTATTGGCCACTACAAATTCGAGATAGCTTTCTGTAGAGTTATTGTAGGTATCCCAAACTTTAAACTTTAAAGAATAATTTCCAGGAGCAAGATCCTTGATTGGATAACGAACGGATCCTTCTGTATAGCTATCAACAACCGTAGAATAATACTCATTCAAAATAACGGCATCTGGTTTATTGCTCATCGTGATCGTTATTTCATGACCTATTCCACTAGTTCCCACATTGATCCCGTTATCGTCTTTTACTTTTGCGATGAACAATGGATTACCGCTGGTCAATCCACCTGAAACAAACGTCTCATCGTTCATATATAAACTGGCTAAGGGAGGCGTGTTGTCTGTCGGTGCTGAAGTATTAGACCCTCCGATTTGTACATTGTCGTAATAACCACCGGCATCATCTAAAGTGGAAGCATTTTGACCATACACACTTATTTTTCCTTGATCATATAAGAAAGAAATATCTTTAGGAACGATAAACGTCACAGAAAACTTACCGCTGTCGATAGAAGCTTTTCCCTCAAAAAACACATTGTTAAGCAAATTAAATGTGTAGGGATCATTTTGATTTCCCAGTGTTGTGATGATGTTCTTTTTATCAAAACAGGTAATAGAAGTCGTTCCTTTATAATTGGAGACGATTGCATTACTAGAATTTCGCACTTCTCCTTTAATCGTCACTTTACTCAATGCTTTAAGAGTATCTGCAGTGGAAGAAACCGCATGGCCATTGATACTGGTAATCACAATCTTTTCTTTAGGGTAGGCCAATTTCATAGATGGATCTCCTAAAAAAGCATAATTTCTATTGTTGATATCAATCAAACTTTTATTTTTCGTTACTTTAAACACATCTCCAATACGTGGTTGATTGTCGGTACCAAAGGGCGAAAACAAAGCGTTGTACAATGCACCGTTCAAGGCAACATTACTATATTGATAAACAACACGGGTCGAAGTCACGATACCTATTCCTCCGCCATACTCATTGAACAATACAGCATCCGTACCTGAACGAGTACCAGGGTCATCGTATAAACCAAAATCGCAGGTTGCGGTCACGACTAAGGGCAATGCATCAATGTTACGCCAGGCTTCTACCTGTGCAAGTTCTAAAATCAATTCCTGAGACCAGGCTCCGGTACCACCGTGTCCGCTATAGTTGAGAATAAATATTCCTTTCGCAATGTCTTTATCTATTAAATCTTTTACAATCGGAGATTTCTCACCACCGGCTGCTGTCTCCTGTGGATAAGCATCTAAGTAAATTTTATTTATATTATATCTCTTATCCTTTGTATTGACTATACTGGCCATTGATTCCGCATCCATTAAATGTTGGTTGCCATCTCCGTCATCGCAAACAAATGTGATTCTATTCTTCCACTTGGCCTGAGTAGTGGAGGAAGTCTGATAATGAATAATCTTATTCACCAAGGCAGAAGCTTCTTGTTGATTTCTAGCTGGAATTCTTCCAATACTAATTTCCATTGCCGCATTCACATACGGCGATTCTGGCCATGCTCCTTCCCCATTATCCATAAAACCATAATAATCCTCGGACGAATAACTTTTTAACGGTTCCAAAGAATTGTAGGATTCATAACATGGTACAAGGTTTTTATTATTCGAAACTCTGTCCTTGTAATCGTAAGAACAACTTCCAAATAACAATAGGAATCTTACAGAATCACTAGGAGTGTTTCTATCGTACAGCATTTTCATGAAGTCCCTAATCGCTGTTATATCTTGTGCACCGGAAGAAAACTCATTGTATACTTCTTCTGTCGTGACTACTAATACATCGAAGCCATCCGTACTTTCACGATGTGCTTTCAGGCGTGTGGCTTCTGATACTAAAGAAGGGTGAGACACAATAACCATATCGGGAAGATTAGGAGCAGTATATGAATGCAGATTTTGATTCACAACATGGCTACCTGCGCCAGGAGTATAAAAATTGCTCCCTTTGAAACAGACATATTCTCTTGGGAATTTATTATTGTTATCGCTCTGATCAGAAAATACAGCCTCTGTTCCTATTAAATCATAAATAACAGAAACGGGATGTAACGGATCAGTAACATCCCAAATGGATAATGAGTTGTCTGCATTTTGTATCCTGTATTCACTAGTTGCCTGTGACACACTCTTCTTGCATCTGAAAGCTGTTTGTGAGTTATACAATTGCAAGTCTCTTTCTCCTTGAAGACGAATATAGTCCAGGTTCGCTTGAGAGGAAAAGTTGTTATTATTATTGAATGTCAGAGAAACGACTGCCGTATTAAATGCAGCAGGCATGGTAAACGAAAAAGGTATTGTTCTAGGAACACCAACCGGAGGATATACACCTCCCGTTGACAAAGCGGATATATTGATGCTACCTACTGATAGCTGGTTAAGCTTAACAGCAAAACTCGTAGAAACATTTGATCTTCCTAAGACCGAAATGCTCATTTTCATTGTTGATCCCGAACGCCCCCCGGTCCAATCGAATGTATAACTGTTGGTAAAAAAAGTATTGGTACTGAATAAGTCTCCATACCATGTTCTTCCTGATTTCAGGACGTTAAATTTGTCGACTTCTGAAAATTGGCGTTCGTCAAAATAATCAAAAGACTGTGCCGCGGATCCCAGAGAAGTTTTGCTTGTAACTCTTGACCCATTCCCTCCTGCAACAGTTAGGAAATAATAAGCCTGTTCGCTGTATAAGTTATAGGTATGCTGAAACAATGCTAAATCTGGATTAGCTACGCTTGTATCATACAGCCAGGTATGTGGGCCTTTAGCATAAAATAAAATGTAATCACCCTGGTCAAAAGAACCGTCTCCAGCACCTGTCACTTGTATAGCATTTTCTTGTAGATCGTCGTAGCGAGGCGCACTATTCTTTTGAGGAAGCATCCCTCCCCCGTTGCCAAACAATCGAATCTGTGCAGGGTCAATGGAAGCAGGATTTAGTCCGTTTGATTGTAAAAAAGCATAATCGATTTTGTACAAACCATCTTGTGTGACCGGAAATTTTATCCAAGTGCCAGAAGCCAATACACTGCCTGCCGAAGCTTCTGTTCTTGCAGAACGTCCGAAGCCTTGAGAAGCACCATCTTTAATTAAAATTCGGGGTTCATTAATAACAGTTTGTTCGGTTGCCTCAATTTTAAAACGTATGATTTTATATACTCCGGTATTGCTGATGACTAATGGAACAAATTGAATAACAGTTATTGGATTACCCTTTTGAAAAACAACCTGAGAGCGAGTGGTATCAATAGCAGAGGGGATATAAAAACGATCTTTATCAGTGATCATCTTTGTTTCAGTAGGGACAACAACAATATTCTGCAGAGACTGTCCCTGAAGGTATAGCGAGTAAATCGGTACATTGTCTTGTCCATAATCAGCACCTTTGAAAGACAAACGTTCTTTGCTTTTCGTTAAAGATAACGATGTGCTTGCCGGCTGGTCATCCCAATTCACTTCATATTCTCCCGCGTTTACGTTTGTTTGCGCAAGAAGTGAAGGAGAGACTAAAAAGAGGAAAACAATTAATAAAAGGCCTTTATAAGACTTCATTGTAATTTATTTATATATCGCAAAAAACCGCCGGGGGTAACCTTGCAGGCAGTCCCATAACGGAAAACCGAACATCTTTAGTATGTTTGTTTTCCCTATAGAAAAGCAATTTACAACCCTTTGTTTTTATTCTCTAGAAAAGACGCTCCCAAATAAGTCGCAAAGACAAAGAAAATACCATTAGCCTGTAAAGAAACCAGTAAAGCAACGGAGAGTAACAAAAAGCTATACTTGATTTTATTGCTTTTCCAGGACCAGTCTTTGAATTTCAAAGCGATTAAGGGAGTGTCCACAACCAGTAATATACTCATGACAAGACCGAAAATCAGGACAAATACAGGTTGATTCATCCACAGTTGAGCCCATGGGAATAGCGATTCCGAGGAAATAAACGGAACAGCTGACCACACCAATGCATTCGCCGGTGTTGGAACGCCTCTGAAATGATCGGTTTGACGGGTATCAATATTGAATTTCGCCAAGCGCCAGGCCGAGCAAATGGCCATGATGAAGGCGATGTAAGAGATGTACAGACCATCCGGTATTTGGGTGAACGACACGCCTGGTTGAATACTTTGTATAATATAATAGAACCAAATAAAAGCCGGTAATACACCAAAACTTACTACATCGGCTAAGGAATCTAATTCTTTGCCCATTGGGCTTTCTGCTTTTACGGCTCTCGCAGCGAAGCCATCGAAAAAGTCGCATACCGCTGCAGCCCAGATACAGCAAGCAGCACAGACTGGTTGATCTTGTACAAGAAACATCAAACCAAGACAACCAAATAGTAAGTTAATACACGTGATGAAATTAGGAATATTTTTTATCATGCGAAGAAAGGGTTATAACGCTTTTCAAATTCAATGGTTGTATAAGGTCCATGGCCCGGATATACTTTAGTTTCAGCAGGAAGAGTGAAAAGCTGTGTGCGTATCGATTCCAACAATTGTTCGTGATTCCCTCCCGGTAAATCTGTACGACCAATGCTTTGTCTAAACAATACATCTCCTGCAATGCATAGATTTTGCTCTTTATTATACAAGGCAATATGGCCGGCTGAATGGCCTGGCACAAATAATAATTCGATGCTATGATCTCCCAATTTAAGGGGAACTTTAACGTCTAAAAAGCCATCCGGCTCAGCCGGTTCATAGGCCGCAAACCCATAGTTGGGCGCATAACTGGCTACGGCACGCAAATAATGTTCTTCGATCGGATGAATAAGTAACGGAATATTGTATTTTCTTTTTACCGCAGCATTGCCCAATACGTGATCGACATGGCAATGGGTATTGATGATTTTAACCGGCTTCAATTGATTCGAAGCGATCAAGTCAAACAACTCATTTTGTTCCTGTCGTTCATAACATCCCGGATCGATGATCCAGCATTCTTTGTTTTCGGCAGCCAGTATATAAGTGTTTTCCTGAAGAGGATTAAATGTCAGTGTGTAAAGAGATAGCATAACAATTGAAATTCCAGCATTCAAACATAAAGAATAAAATGTAAATTCGAAGCATGAAGCGCTATGATGTATTAATAGTTGGACGAGGAATCGCCGGCAATACTTTGGCCCTAACACTTTTGAACAAAGGGGTAACATTACAGGTCGTTGATCTTCCTAATCCCAATAGCCCTTCCCGACTGGCAGCTGGACTGTATAGTCCTTTTACCGGCAAAAACACCGTTAAAACCTGGCTTGCCTCAGAATTATTCCCTTTTCTAGGGACTTTTTATCGGAACATAGAACATCTCACCGGAGTTTCCTTTTTACATGTCAAGCCGGCTTATCGTCCATTCCTTTCTATTCAGGATTATAATGAATGGACAGGCAGTGGCAACGAAGAAAATTCCTCTTTCTTTCTGAGCAGCAATCCTGATCACGAGCATTACCGCCCATGGATAATTAATCCTTTCGGAGGCATAGAATACAAACATTCCGGATATGTAGATACCGTAGCTTATCTTGACGCAGGAGAAAAACTATTGATGGAAAATAATTGTCTGTCGAGAAGCTTTTTCAACCACGCAGACATTGAAGAAACGTCAAATGGAGTAAAGTGGGAAGACGCCTTGTACAACTACATAGTATTTTGCGAAGGATCACAGGCCTTAAAAAATCCTTTTTTTCCAAAAATCCCCATCGTTCCTAACAAAGGAGAAATTCTAACCCTTCATATACCTGATCTGCCCTTAACAGAAATCATCACTAAAGGTGCCTTTTTAGTACAAAAACAACCGGGCATATTTCATGCAGGCTCTACATACCGTTGGAAATTTGACCAGGATGAGCCGGAAGAGCGGGGTGCGATAGAAATCAAAGAAAAATTAAACAAGTGGCTCAATGTAGCCTATGAACAGCTCAATTTGCAGGCAGGCGTAAGACCGGCCAGCAAAGACAGGCGTCCGCTTATGGGTTACTTGAACGAACATCCACGTCTCTTGATCTTTAATGGATTAGGGACAAAAGGAATTTCCCTTGCTCCCTATTGGGCCGAAGAATTATCTAAATTGATTATTCACCAAAAGGATTTACCCGAGGAAGTGGATATACGTCGATTTTATTTAAATTAAGCCTTCAAAACAGTCTATTCCATTTTGCTTCGCCTACTATTAGTCATAACGTTTATTGCTTTCACCTTTTTCGCTTCTGCGCAACAGATCAACCAAGAGAAATTTGGTAAAAATCGTGTGCAGTATAAAAAGTTTTTATGGCAATACATGAGCACCTATAATTTTGACATTTATTTCCATTACGGTGGAGAAGACATGGCAAGAGTAGCGGCTGATTATGCAGAACGCGAAATCAAACGTATCTCTGAACAGTTAGATTACAATTCTTATAGACGTTACAAAATCTTTATTTACAATTCTGTCAATGACATCGAGCAAAGTAACATTGGTTTGGAGACCGGTACTTTTATCGGAGGACAAACAGAATTTGTAAAGCCAATTGTAGAAGTCGCTTTCGAGGGCAACATCAATGACTTTGAAAAACAAATCAGTTTTGGGCTCTCCAAAACCCTATTAAGCTTTATGTTTTACGGAGGCAGTCTTAAAGATGTATTCCGCAGTTCGTTTTTCTTGGCGCTCCCCGAATGGTACATTAATGGAGCAGCGGCACACTTGGCTTATGGCTGGGACAGTGAAATGGATAATTACATCCGCAAAAAAGTTTCTACCCATAAATTGCACAGTCCGGCCAGTTACAGAGGAACAGAAGCAACCATCATTGGACATTCTGTATGGAACTACATGGAAGAAGCATATGGACCAGGAACATTCAGACACACCATTGGCCTTACACGCATTTACCGCAAAGAAAAAAAATCCATCGAAGCTTCTCTGGATGTAGAATACAAACAATTTGTAAAAAACTGGATTGCCTTTTATAAGACAGATGCCGACGAAAACGCAGAACATTACGAGTTGGCGGAACGCTCCAAAAGATTAAAGAAGCGAAACCGTTTTGGCAAAAAATATTACGAAGTAAAACTAAGCAGTGATGCCTCTTACCTGGCATATGCTACGAATAAAGTGGGCAGGTATAAAGTATATGTGCGTGACCTAAAAAAAGGAAGAACGAAAAAACTTAGAAGTGGTAGTTATAAAAGATACGATCAACTGGTAGGATACAACAATCCTGCTTTGGCCTGGAAACAGGACGATGTGCTTTCTGTTGTTACTTATAAAAAAGGGAAGGCACACCATAAGCAATACGATTTCAAAAAGAAAGAAAGGAAAACAAGAGGCCTGGGCGATTTTAATCAAACACTTTCTTTCTCCTACTCTACCGATGGAGAACTCGTATTGATCAGTGGAGATGTGAGGGGCAAAACTGATATCTGGGTTTGGGATTTGAATCGCAATAACTTGAAACAGTTGACTATGGATCCTTATAATGACCTGGATCCGGTATTTGCACCCGACAATCGTTTTGAGTTTGTGTTCTCTTCTTCAAGACCATTAGAAGGAAGTACGAATGATTCTTTGCTCAACCTATTTTGGTTTGATTATAGAAATGGTACGATGAAGCCACTTACTAGTGTTGGCAATAATTATCATCCCGTCTTCAAAAACAAAGATGAATTGTATTTCATCAGTGACCGGACAGGAATCAACAACGTGTTTTGTTATTACCTTTCCACCGGACAAACCAAACAGGTTACGTATTTTTATTATGATGTAAAAGATTTTGCCATTGCAGCAAATTCACCTGAGCTATTTACTTACGTGCTCAATGAAGGTGGTAAAGATTTTCTTTATTTAGATTCTCTCCATCGTTTTGTACCGGATGATTTTTCTCCGTACACTTCATTGGGTAAAAAACACATCCTGAAACAAAATCACAAACAACGTCAAGGACAAACAGGCGATTCCGAAGAAAAGGAATCTGAAATAGAAGAACCTAGTCAGGAAGAACAAGATGATTTCAACAATCTGACATTTGCTTCTGAATACGAATTAAAAAAAGCTCAGCTGGAAACACAGAAAAAGAAAGCTACTGAAGTCACTCAACAAGGTGGGAATGGGCCTAATCTCATTCAGGTAAAGGGTCCCTACAAATACAAAAAAATATTCGCCATTGATGCGGTGACTACTTCCCTAATGATCGATCCACTAAGGGGATTAGGAATATTATTGGATGGACAAATGAGTGATTTGGTTCAGAACAATCGTTTTGATTTAGGTCTGTTTATTTTGGGTGATTTCAAAAACAGCAACATGTATGCCGAATACCTGATGCTGAAACATCGTCTTGATTTTCAATTCCGTTACGACAGACAGGCTTATCTCGCTCAAGGGAATAATATCGTTCAGAACTACACCTTGAATCGTTTTACGGTTGGCATCTCTTATCCGATCAATCCTCATCACCGGATTGTCTTTTCACCGATGTTTACACAAACACGCTTCTCTGATCTCAGCGATCCTGTGACTATTTTAGATGATGACAAATTAAATAGCTATACCGGAGGAAAAGTGGAATGGGTATATGATTTTACCCGCTACTACGGATTGAACATGAAAGCAGGAACTGTGGCGAAAGTATTTATTGAAACACAACAACACACCACCGATCCCAACAAAAACTTCGGACAATTTTTAGTAGACGTAAGACACTACCAACCGATACATAAAGCTTTGCTCTTGGCTGTGCGTGCTTCGTACGGACAATTCTTCGGAAGCGCCCCTAAAAAATACATGCTGGGCGGTATGGACAATTGGTTGTTCAATTCGACCGATCAAACCAATTCTAATTCACCATTAAAAGTGGAGCGACAAGTAGACAACTCCGATGTATTGTTTAATCGCTATGTGATGAACATGAGAGGATTTCAATACAACACGCAATTTGGAGAACGATATTTATTATTCAATGCTGAACTAAGATTTCCTATCGCACAATATCTATATAAAGGAACTATCGGGTCAGCCTTCCTTCGCAATCTTCAACTCATTACTTTCGTAGATGCCGGTAGCGCGTGGAACGGCAGCAACCCTTTTGGAACGGATAATAGCATCAGTACACAAACCATCAATGAACCTCCTTTCAAAGCTGTGGTAACGAATTACCGCAATCCTTTTTTGGTGAGCTACGGTGGTGGTATACGTTCTTTATTGATTGGATATTATATGAAACTGGATGTTGCATGGGGAATCAGAGACAATTTAGTGCAGGATCCTATGCTCCATTTTACATTAGGGCACGATTTCTAATTCCTTACGGTCATGAAAAAAAAAGTACTGTTAGCACTTCTTGCAGTATTTGCCATTACGCATTTGGTTTTGGTATGTACACACAAAACATTTATCTACAAAGCACTGATCTATACCTATCCGGATATCAACGACCAGGATATTTTTTATAGACGCATTATCGCTTCCTCCAATCAGCCACAACCGTGGCCGGTGAGCACAACATACAATCAAAAAAAACTACCGGATAGCCTGGATAAGCTTTTGCAAAGTCTGGAGACAACGGCGTTTCTAATTGTTAAAAATGATTCGTTAGTCTACGAACGTTATGACGACAGTTATACAGATACCACACATTCCGGTTCTTTCTCTGTAGCGAAAAGTTTTGTCGGTACATTAATTGGCATTGCTTTAGATAAAGGATACATCAAGAGCCTCGATGAACCGGTGGCTCACTATCTTCCTGCTTTCCAAAAAGACGGTAAGGAAAAAATAACTATTCGCCATTGCTTGATGATGTCATCCGGATTGAATTGGGATGAAGCCTATGCCAGTGCCTTCTCCATTACTACGGAAGCTTATTACGGAAAAGATTTAGAAGGAACAGTAGACCGCCTGAAAGTTGCGGAAGAACCTGGTAAGTATTTCGATTACAAAAGTGGCGACACACAAATCCTCAGTTTATTGCTAACTAAAGCTACAGGAAAGTCTACGTCACAATTTATGCAGGAAAACCTTTGGAGTCCCATTGGTGCCGAGAGCGACGCATGGTGGAGTCTGGACGATAAAGATAAAAATGAAAAAGCTTATTGCTGTATCTATGCCACAGCGCGAGATTTCGCGAGATTGGGTGAATTGTATTTACACGAAGGCAAATGGGGGACGCACCAAATCGTTTCCAATGCTTATGTCAAAGAGTCCATTACACCCAATGGATTGCTGGATAGAGAAACGAATCTCCCCAACGAAAACTACGGATTACAATGGTGGATCTATCCTAATAAATACCACAAGCAAGTCTTTTATGCACGAGGTATACTAGGGCAATACATTATTATTATTCCGGAAGAGAAACTGGTCATTGTACGCTTGGGACATCGCCGTGGAGAAAAAATCGGTAAGCATCCTTTAGAATTTATAGAAATGGTGAATCAAGCTTGTGAGGGGAAATTATAGTTGTTAGTTGTTAGTTGTTAGTTGTTAGTTGTTAGTTGTTAGTTGAACTAATTATTTTTTTAATAATTCACAAAACCAAAAACCTTTGGTCAAAGGAGCTGAAGGCAAAGTGCAATCATTCGTTTTAATTTCTAAAGGTCTGTATACTTTTTCTCCTGTTTTGATTTCAATGTTTTTATTAAAAACAGGACCAGCATAACAAAACGTATGGTACTCACCATTCTCTCCGCAGGGATCAACTGATGAAGGTAGTTCTCTTACAAATTGATCGTTGATCTCTTTCCCTACCCATTCCTCACCAAGGTATTGATCATTGACACAACAGGTGATCGTTTTAAAATCCAATGAGATAAACTCTTTAATAAGTTCAGCGGTATTTTGTTTCCATAAAGGGAAGACGGCTTGTAAGCCTGCTTTCTTTAAATTCTCTTCCCGGTACGCTCGTAGGTCTTCTAAAAAAATATCCCCGAAGATCACATGTGTGATTCCTTCTTCTTTTGCTTTTAAAAGCGTTCGATCCATTTGCTGTTCGTATTCTTGATTTGTGCCTTCCTTTACCCAAACTTTGAGCAACGGGATTCCTAATGATTCAGCTTGTGCATCCAGCAATTCTTCGCGTATACCGTGCATGGAAATGCGTCTGTGATTTTCATTTAATGTGGTCAACAAATAAACAACATCATATTTCTTTTCCTTTTGTACGTTGTACAAAGCCAAAGAGGAATCTTTTCCTCCGCTCCAACAAAAGATTGCCTTCATAAAATTTGTATCGGGTTCATCATCAAAGTTAATGGAATGAAATACTTCTCCCAAAATATTCAGCACATTACGACCAATTACCTTGTGATTATTTGTATCATTAGACGACGATCTGACAGTTGGTATTGTTATTGAATCATGACAATTATGAAATTACCTCAGCGCTATACTTATCCTTCTCCCGGTTTTGCAGAACATTGGAACCATGGTAGCGGAAAAAAGATGCTTGCTCAAATTCCTTCTGTACCGGACCGTTCAAAAATAGAGCAATCTGCTCAACGTTATTGGGAATGCGATACATTAGGAGACCGGATTATTTCAGAGGCCTTTCAGTCTTTGGGTCATCGACAAGCGCATGAACTGGTAAATGAAATTTTAAAACGAGGTATTGATCAAGTGTCCGATGTACCAGCAAGTTTATATCAACTTTTTTCGGAGGCACAAAAAACACCGGACTGGTTGGATGAAAATTTATTAGAAGCAGGTGCAGCCTTTTGCAGAAGGACGGGTCCATTCGGATTGATTATATTGAGAAACTATAGTTTGATGGGAGGTTATGAATCTGCCGCTATCAATAAACCCTTGATCTATACCGGCGCCTTAAAAAAAGGAGCGGCGAAACGAATGGCGGAGACACTCAGTTTTTGGGTGGATGTAACCGGCAAAGAAGCGCTGAAACCCTACGCCATTGGATTCAATACCACCCTACATGTGCGCATCATTCATGCCTTGGCGCGAACTTATACATGTAAGGCTCCTACCTGGAGTGATGAACAATGGGGAGTGCCGTTGAATCAAGGAGACATGATCGCGACCAACCTGGGATTCTCTTTGGTTTTTCTGGATGGATTAAGAAAGCAAGGATTCAATCCCTCCTTGCAAGAAGTGAACGGATTGTTTCATTTCTGGAAATACATCGGTTATCTATTGGGTATCCCTTTAAACTATCTACCCGAAAATGAAGAACAAGCTATAGAAAGTCTTTACCAATGGACCATGAATCAACCTGCTGCAGACGAAGATACTATCGCACTCGCTCAAGCCTTGATGAATGCTCCTCTATCAGCACCATACCCAAAACTCCGTTGGCAAAAAATAGTGCTGGTGAAAATATATCTAGGCTATAACAGATATTTCTTAGGGAAACAAGCTTGTGAAAGATTGCATCTTCCCAATACCTCTTTCCGTTTTTTACCTCCACTATTTGCCTTCATCAATTCATGGTATGAGAGATGGATAAAATTATCCAGTTCCAATTACCAGAAAGCCGTTCAGTCCGGAAGGAAGCAGCAAGTCGACATTCGAAATGAATTTCTAAAAGAAAATCCATTTGAAAAAACTCACTTGTGATCATACTATTTTTACGCTATCATTTATTCTTTTTCTTGTAAGCTAAGAATGTCATAATAAGACCCAGCTCTTCCGTAGAAACTGTTGTTTCCGGAATGCCACTTTCATGCTGCGGGTTAGTTATCCGCAACTCATATCCTTTCAATTGTTCCGGCGTAAAATCAGGTACAATGACTTTTCCCCTTACTTTGGTATTGTGACAACTGGCGCAATTGATGTTCCATAAAACTTGTCCCTTATCAGCCAATTTCTCATACTCCAATCTTACCGGCTCTTTCATAGCCGGAGGAAACTCATAGGGGATTTTTTTTTGAGCGCTGCACAAGCTGCTATTCACTACCATTAACCCCAATACAATTAATAATTTATACATCATTTTTTCTTTATTAATACTCTCCACCTACTTTACGTTTGTTTACTGTTTTTATTTTAGAAAGGGGTAACTGCACCAGTGGTTTTTCAAACGGCACCTCTTCGTTTAATGCATGCAAGAACACCAATAACTTATTTTTCTCTTCTGGCATCAGATGCAAAGAATCCGGTGAAAGTGTTTGGTTTTCTATGGACAAGCCATGTCCAGTACCACCACCGGCATCATAAAAATCTATTACTTCTCTTAGGTCCTTAAATACACCGTTGTGCATATAGGGTTTGGTATGTTCTATATTCCGTAGTGTACCCGTTCTAAATCCGTTCATTGTTTCCTTCGCAGGATGAATAGCATGTCTTCCCTTATCATCACTTAACATGGCAAAGGAATTGTTTTCCGGTACACCCAAAACTTCAAATTCTGAATTTACATAAGGCGGTTTAACCCCATTGAATTGTGGCGCAAAATGGCATGTTCCACATTGTGCCTTACTCATAAAAAGATTAAAACCGCTCTTCACTTGCTCCTGCGTCTCGACCTTCCCATTCATCATGTCATCAAATGCGGCATCTGCTTTACTAAATTTACTGTAATAAAAAGTAATCGCAGAAACAACATGATCGTAAGTGATTTCCTTTTCCTGAGGAGTATAAGCCAGTAATTTTTGAAATGCCGTTTTATACTCTTTGCAACTCAATATTTTCTTTAATGCTTCTGCTTCATCACTACCCATTTCCATCGCGTTGAATATTACATCCTTTGTTTGTCCCTGTAATGAAATATGTTTCCCATCTAACATGATTAAATGGTTGTACTCTACATTAATCAATGAAGGGGAATTTCTTGGCAATAAATCCTTTCGATTGAAATGAACAGCACTGGATACCACCGTGTCTGTAAAATATTCCGTAGGCTTATGACAAGAAGCACAGCTGCGCATGTTATTGCCAGATAAGATTGGATCATAAAATAACAGTTTGCCGATCCGATCAATTTCGGTAAGTACTGCCGGATCTTTAACTCTTAAAAAAACTCCTTTTGTATTCTGACCATTATAAAGCCCTTTACTAAAAATTGAAGACGCATTCTTATTCAGTGAATAGTCTACATAACTTTTACTTACCACTTTGTAATCTAAAATTAGTTTTTGATTTTTTACAAAAAGAGGATTGATGTATTCCTTGATAAATGTAAAATGATCAAACTGCTCATAATTTTCAGGCTGACTCTTTACGAAATCAATCGTACCTTGATAGAGAATCACGTAGTCATTCGGTAAACTATTATCAGGAAAACTTTTATTAAACAGCTGATATATTTGATCTACAGCGTCTAGCAAAACTATTAATTCCGGTATCACGCGTTCTGTTTCCGGACATTCAAATCCTGTGGTATAAATTGTTGCGAGATTCAACAGAAAGAGTCTATTGCACAAATAGAAATGATGGTACGTTTTTAAATTTGAGGTAATAGAGTCTGCATGGTATACTTTCACCGCTTCTTCTGATTCGCTAATTAGTTTTAACAATACCTCCTTTTCTTTTACCGACTCCTCAAGATACAAGGAAGCCAGTGTAAGACCGGCACCTTCTCGTTTATAGGGTTTCTCAAATTTTTCAAAAACTTCTGTTTCCCATTCTACAGGTAAAGGACCGTTGATTTTTTTATAAGAGATAGGCTCCAGATAACGAAACCAAAAGTCCATCTGCTTTAAGTGATTTCTGGTAAGCATAATCTGGCTCTTGATTTCCTGAATAGATTTTTCCGAATTTAAATCAGCCCCTTCTATGATTTGCAATAGTCTGGCTTGCTGGTGCTGAAATTTGTTCAACTTATCTGTGTAATGCAGTTCATACTGATCACTCTTATCATTCTCTTTAAACGATATAGAGAGAAAGAAAATAAGAGCAGCAGAAACAATCAGTGCAATTTTATTCATGTGCTTGTTTTAACTTCAATTTTTATAA
>JAQBNS010000100.1 GCA_028288405.1 Chitinophagaceae bacterium | reverse complement strand
TCTACAGCTTCAAGTGTCAGGTCTTCGTTATTTTCTGGTTGTGTGGGTCCTCCTTCCATATGTTTTTAGTATATATTAATATATTCTGCGCGGCGAGCCTTACTTTTTTCGGTTTCGATATACAACGTTTCAACTTTTATTCTTGCCCAAGGTGTTTTGCGCAGAAATGCCAAAGAAGACTTGATACTTGGGTCCTTCAGGAAGCAGTTGATCGGAATTCCTTTTCCTAGTTCCTCCCAGCCATATTCCTTCACCAGGTATTGCAGCACGCTTTCAAGTGTCTTTCCGTACAGCGGGTCGTTTGGATGTTCTGTCATTTAGAAAATCGAGTTAATGAGATTTACGATCGTATTTATGATGTATTCAAAGAGACCAACAAAGATGTTGATGATGGTAAGGATAAAATTAAGCAGTGTGTTGATGAGTTCCATAAGACATATGGTACCACGGCAGTTTATGGGAATCTCAATTGACTTTATCGTATTTTATTGTATAATGCATATCCTACCGTGAATCAGTTCGCCCTTCTATGATACTCACCAATCGACACTATATTATCTACCTTTTTATTCTCCTTGGCATGGTGTTTTTCTTGTCGCGCAATGACTCTGCTTCGTCCCCTGCCTTAGAAGTGATTACTCATGCAGAAGCTGATACGGTAGTAACTATACTGCCGCTCGTAGATACTTCTACAATTCCGGTCATCACGCAATCAGAAGGAAAGTACGAATACCTCGAAATCATCGAAGGCTGTGCCCATGGTACTGCCGGTCTTTGTATCTGGGCCTATGCCGGTCCTGGACTTACCTATGAAAAGATTTATCAGCTGGAAAAAGGAATGCTGCTTAAAGTCGTTGGTACGAAAGTTATAGACGGCCAAACCTGGTATCACGTTTATTTCGATGAATGGATTCGTTACCCAGAGCGTAGTCCAAAGGATTGGTATGTCCCTGCAGTTGCTGGGCGCATTATACGTGCTGGTGGAATAGAAACAGTACTACCTACAACACCAAGCAACAAGCGCATCGTGGTGGACCTTTCTGACCAGATGATCTACGCCTACGATGGCGATACGGAATTCTTGGCAACGAAAGTCTCAACCGGAGAAGATACTACGCCGACTCCTACGGGCACGTTTACTATTTTTAGGAAAACCCCTACCCGCTACATGCAAGGTCCGCTTCCGGGAGTAACTGATATTGAGTTTGATCTTCCGGGTGTGTCATGGGATATGTATTTCACACAAGGCGGAGCCGCGATTCACGGAACGTATTGGCACAATAACTACGGTACAACGCAGTCTGATGGCTGTGTGAACCTTCCACCCGAAGTTGCCAAGATTCTTTACGACTGGGCCCCGCTTGGAACGAAGGTGGCGATACAGAAGTAGTTGGAAGGTTTGAAATATTGACTACAATTGATAAAAATTGTAGTGTGGTTTTAGTTGTAACTACACAAGAAAGGGCCACTATGGCTGATCTCCTAGCACAAATGCTTCAAGCAATTCGCGGATTTACTCCGGAAGAGATGGCAAGCTTCAATGTCTTTGCCGTTACAGAGACGTATAAGAAGACGTTGGTTCACAACGGCGGCCGCATTCTCGGCCGATTGTTGCGTCTGCAAGGCAGCTACCTCGCTTCGGTCAAACGGCGTGACAGCAAAGCAAAGTTCAATCTGCGGCCTTATGTGGAGCGCTCGATACACCCTGTCTTCAACGTCATGATGTGTCGGCTCCAGATCTACGTGTCGTGTTATATGGAGCGAATGCCGAGAGCAAACCGTGACCAGGTGATCTCGCGCATCGTTGCTCTGATGTGCGAGAAACTCTCCGATGCCATCAACGAAGAGGTCCGCAAGACTCTCTGCTGAAGGAATTCCCCTCAACCCCGCCAAGCAAGTCGCTTCGGCGGCTTTGTTTTTTATGTAGAGCTCTAGAGAGCCATTCCAAATAGGCTGAGGATAGCGTTGATGATGTATTCAAACAGACCCACGAAGATATTGATGATCGTGAGAATAAAATTAAGAAGTGTATTGATGAGTTCCATATGCTATAGGACGTGTTAAAGACGCTTTCCATTACTTTTTTCTAGGTTGTTTTTGGTTATAAAGTAGCTATCCACTTGTTTAATCCATTCCCCACCCTTACTAAGCACCTCTTCGTAGGGGTTCTGAATTATGTCTGGAGAATAATTTAGGTTTTTCATTTTATCTCGGTTGACTAAGTATAGGTAGTAATAATCTTTTCGAAGTTTTGCAACTTCCATTTCATTCTTAGACCAATGGAAACTAGGTACTCCTGAATATGACTTAACTTCAATAAATCTGTCATATTCTGTGGAACTAGCTGTATTATAGGAAATCACGTCATATCCTGCACCAACATCGTATTCGGATATCATTTCAATGCTTGTTAAGCTGAGATGCCCTACAAGTCTTTTCTTTTCATATTCAGTAACAAAGACTTCCGCTTCTTTTCCATGTATTTGTTTTTGCTCTAACATTCGCTCTAGTTCTTCAATGCCTATTTTCTTTTTTTTAATTTCGGGCATTAGTTCTTTATCAAAAAACTGTTTAAACTTAGAATTTATAATTAACTTTGTTCTATTAAAATCGGGATGAGAATATAGAAAATTAAAACTAATAAGTAGTTGTCTAAAATTTGCATATCGAAACTGAAAAGCCATACTTTCAATCTGAATTAATCTGTAGACAATATCATATGAGATATTTTCTGAACAAAATATCTCATGAAACACCTCATCATCTTTTAATGCAACTAAGACCATCTCCACTAATTTAATTGAAAGATATTTCTCGTTAATTAAAGAATTTCGTAAAATAGGATTCAGTCTAACAAAACCTTTAGAATCAAGACTAAGTGCTCCAATAGCTATGGCTAAAGGAATACATCCATCAAAAATATTCTTATCATCTACGATTCTGTTATAAAAGTAATCAGATATATTTAAACTCGTCCAATTGCAGCCAGGAGTCTCAAGTTTTTGAAATAACTCGTGAAAAAACTTTGGTGTGCCGAGATTATCATAACGATTAAGCTCTCTTAGCATAGTCTTTTATAAGAGCTTGAATAATATCAGTCTCATCGGAATCGTCAATCCTTGAAAAGAGTGGTATATCTTCATCTATAATTCTTTCCATTCGTTCAATTTTTTCTTTTAATTTATCATTAATGGTTTCATCTATAGAATCCTTAGACAAAATATAGTAGTAATTTGTTTCCTGTTTTTCAGGGAGACCGTACCTGTGTATTCTGTCTTTTGACTGAAGAAAGTTAGAGCAGTTATAGTCTCGTTCTAAATATATAGCGTTATGACAACCTTTATGAAGTGAAATAGACTCTGATACTGAAAAAGGGTTTGCAATCACAACTTTAAACTCCGTGTTTGTTGGGTCATTAAATTTCTCAATTATAACCTCTCTGTCTAATTGCTCAACTTCACCAATCAAAAGTTCAGAAGTTATACCATTTTCATTAAGGTATTTTTTAAGGCTTTTTGCATTTTGAATAAAAATAGTCCAAATGATTGCCTTCCCATCTTTCTGGTTGAATATTTTATCATTTAATAATTCCTTGATAGTTGTAAATTTTTTCGGGATTTCAACCTTAGAATAATTAAATACTTTGGACAATATTTCCGAGTCATCTTGAAACTCATCTGGTAGCTTAGCGTCAGAATAGACACGAGATTCATAATCTTCATGGTTCAAAGTTTCAGCGATTGGTTTTAGTAGAAGCGATGGATTTGTTGCCGCTTGGCGTAAACGAATTAATTTTGCTTTGTTTAGTAAATCTTTAATAGTAGCCGAACTATTATTTGTAAAAGATTTTATGTATTTGTTTTCTATAAAATCATATATCTCCCTCTGATTTATATCCATATCAATTTCCACAAAGAAATCTCGTACGGGTGGTAATTTTAAATCTGTTTTTTTAATTCTTATAAAGTAAGGTGATATATTGTTTATAAAAGTTTTAACTCTATCACTATCTGGACGGCTATTTTCGGTCATATCTTTTAGATTTCCGAGATGGAAACCTAAAATATCTTTGTATTTGTATGGGTATAGATATTGGAAAAGATTATAAAGATCTTCATATCCATTAGGCACAGGTGTTCCCGTTAAAACAATTCTTGATCTTGCTTCCTTTGCTATTTCTACAGCACTCTTACCCCAAACCCCTTCAGGGTTTTTGATTCTATGAGCTTCGTCCACTACCACCATAGTCTTATTTTTTTTCAAAAAAGAAACAATTTCACTTTGTAGAGCTTCAACACCTCCATGAAAAATCAAAGTTACTTCTGCAGGGTTGCCGGAAAACAAGTGTTGTTCTTTATGTTCTTTAAGTATCTTATTATCACCAGAGAGTCTTTGTACTTTTGGTTTAACTCCAAAACATGCCTCATATTCCTTTTCCCATGGTGCAAAAGAAGAGAGCGGTCCAATAACAAGTAGCTTGTCTACATGCTTCTCATCATCTGAGGGAAGGCTTTTAAGATAAGCATATGCACCGTATACAATGGATGTCTTACCTGCCCCCGGCACTGCAAAGTTACAAGAGTGTTGAGAGAAAGCCATATGGAAGGCAGAAAGGAGCTGTCTATCATAAAGTGGCCTAATCAATTTTTCTTTTAAAACACTTTGGAAATGAGTGAAGTTAGTAACTAATTCTGGATTTTCTTTAAATTTATCATTCCGAATATCTTTAGCTTTTTCAGTAAATTCTTTAAAAGTACTTTTCTCACGATCAAAGCTAGATACTTCAGCTTTTGTGTCTGCGCTAAAAGAAACTATAAAACGAAATTTTTCTAAGATAGCACTTAATTCTTGTAGTGTCTGAATTTTCAACCTTTCCTCATAAGGAATAAGAATGACTTTTTCTTGTGATTTTAAACCTAATCTTTTTAGTGAAAAAACCATCCTATTATTTAATAAGACACTATCAACGTCTCCAGTTAATAAGAAAGATGAAGATGTGTTATCTATGTCAATATTGATGGTCTTCTTCATAATTGACTACAAGTCCTTAATGTTCTTTTCCATTTGGTAGGCGATTTTCCCAATGTCTTTAACTTTCATTAGAAGTTCATCCTTTTGGTCTTTATTATTACCAAAATCAACAAATCCTAAAATACGAATTACTTGTGCTAAAAGATTTTCCGGAGAGTTCTTCTTCAACATCTCAAAAGTCTTTTCGTTGATTGCTTCCACTTTTTCCATTACATCTCCTTCTGAAAAAGCGGGATGTTTTTGATTAATTGCTGTTAAGGCGTCTATTGCATTACTAACAAGTTTAAGTGGTTCGTTTGCAGATTTTTTATTTCTAAGTTGTTGGCTGTGCATCTCAATGTTTTCATCAAGAAAACTCCTACCTTTATCATTTAGGGTTGCATTAAAAAACTGTGTGTCTCTATCCTTTAAGTATGCTTCAAAGTTATCTGTATTTAGATGTATTTTTTCCTCTTTAAACTTAACAGGTTCAACATGTTCGAAGTGATAATCTCTGAAGCTTTCCCAGATTTGTTTATCACCAAAGAAATGGTTTTCTTTATGACCATAAGCAATATTACGAAAATCTTTACCTTCATATTTAATTCTTATGTAATCATAAGAGATGATTTTTAAATCATCAACGTCTGTATTTTTATAGTGATCAAAACCTTTCTCGCTCTCCTTTTCATAAAATCCTAATAACCACTTAGTAAGATTGATAAATTGATCTTCACGACCGTCTAGTTGAGTGTAGATTCCGTTATATCCAAGATAATCTAAGTAATCATCCATTATTTTCATTACATCCAAGTATTCTTTGACTGTACCAATGGTTTCTCCCATCCAAGTAGCAATTTTTTCTACGGACACACCCCTCTCACTTAAACCTTTTACCTTAAGGTATTTTTCGATTGGGTTATATGATAGTTTCTCATCTTCACCCATTTGATATGTCGTCTCTAATTTTTCAATTTCCAAAGGATTCTCTTCAAGAGTTACATTCAAAACAACTGTTTTGAAATAACTAGCTCCTGCTTTGCTTAAAAGCATTGCGCGCCTATTACCATCAATAATGATTCCATCACGAGTTATGATTCCAACCTTTTCTTGCCCCATTTTAGTAATACTCTCAAGAGTCTGTTTGTTTCTTCCAAGATTGGATTCAAAGAGTAACTTCTCAAGTAATTTACGACCCTCTTCTGATTCTGCGTTGATTCCGCGCCCTTCTGTTTCGAGAGATTTTGTGCGACTTAGTATGCGTCCGTTGTATTTATTGTATACAAGATATTCAAGGGGGATTTTATATACAGCCATTGGGCTAAGAGCATCTTCCCAAGGAATGTCTACCTTCCCATACGGTCCGTCAGGATTCTGGTTCTCTCTTTTGACAATCTCTTCGATTTTTTGTATCCGAGCATCTTTAGTCATAAAGTGTTTTATATTAAGATTAATACTCTAATAATTATCCAGTAATGTCAATCTAGTTAAGATATAAGTCTATTTATGGCGTACATTGCCAGCACCTGCCTTGTTGGTACAAGTTCTTTTTCTGGTAGAAAATGAGGAATACTCATATATTTTTCTTTAGGTTCATGATTGAGGATAAATTCACTAACCTCTTGTACTAATCGGCCTGGCTCATAAGAGTCATGAGTTGTAGACACATAAGCTTCTTGGAATTTATCACTATTACCTATAAAAGCCTTAAATTTCCTATCAAAGGCAGCAATAAACACCTTCCCTTGTTCTTTGTGATGAATCTCAATTAATTTAGCAATTCTTTTAAAGCCTTTTTTAGGAATAGGCTTAATAATAAAATCTTTGCCTGACCCCATAAAGATTGATGAGTGCCATTCTACGGATTTTCGTTTCGGGTCAGTCGACTTTGAAGGATTAAAGTTAGTTAATGCTACCGTCATATTGCCCTCCTTAAAAGGATGTCTTCGAAATCTAGCTGTGTAATTCTTCTTGGGTGGTTTATCAAATTTCTTTTCTGAAAAAGTATTTAAATTTTCGATAAACGAAGTATCTCCCTTTAAGGAAGTGAATGATATCTTTGAATCGGGAATGGGAGAATCTTTCATTGAAATTCTAACACTCTTAGCTAGACCAGAACTCATATGTGGGCATACCGCATTACCAATTTGTCTCCATTTTGTATTTTCTGCACCAGAGAATTGATAAGTGTAAGGAAATCCCATTAGAGTTGC
>JAQBNS010000001.1 GCA_028288405.1 Chitinophagaceae bacterium | reverse complement strand
AGGGACGAGCGAGGAGCTAGGAGGAACGTATCGTACCTCCTAGCTCCTCGCTCGTCCCTCAATACGCGTTTTCCTTCTCCAACCGTTGTATCACCTGTCTGTCTTTTTCATTTTTAAGTACCAACTGAGAGAACAATAACAGGTATTTGGCGGAAAGATCGCTTCGTATGGATTTAAGGGAAATGTAACAAGCCCCTCTGATTTTTTCAGTTTCCTTACCATTCAATAAGATTTTACCCAAAGCTTCCGCCGAGGGGGCGTAACGGATTTCTCCTAATGCTTTAATGGCATAATATCTGCGAGGATATTGTTTGTCGGCAATATGTTCCAAGAGGATTGCTCCGGTAGAAGTGCCTCCTTGCTTAATCGGTTCGGTTATAAATGGAGGAGAGACTTCCTGAGACTCAAATACGATGACATAGTTTTTGGCTACGTAAGGATTAAAAAAGAGCCAGGAAACGAGGTAAACAAGGGATGCTAAACCTGTCAAGCTGAGGCTGACAAGCTTGTTGTAGTGGTAAAATAAAAAAGAAAAAGTCAGCAGGTTAATAACAAGGGTCCAGGTGTAATATTTGGTCCAGAAAATTTTAGAACAGGCACTGACAACGATGTATTCCCTATCTGAGGAGACGGGTTCCCACAGGTAATTACTAGGGTCAGTTAAGATCCACCAGAAAAGGAAAAGGCCAATGTTTGCAATCAGCAACACCAGCACAATAAAAAATATTTCCAGGAGTTTTTTCATTATAGAATAAAACTAAGCGAAATTAGCGAATAAACGTAAAGGAGAAACAAAGATGAAGAGTATATATTTTTCCAACGCTTCAAAAAGAGGAACGAAGGTGTTTTTTCTAATGGCCTTTATTTTTCTGCCTGCTTTGGTCAAAGCACAAGGTGAACAAGCATTGATTGATTTCAAGATCAAGAAACCCGATAGAGTAGATGTTGTTAAAAACAGTGAAGGGAAATACATCTTTAGTTTTTTAAACCACAAGCAAATTCAGTTGACTACAGTCAACAAAAACTACTCCTTTACGAGTGCCAGCTTCGAATTAGATAAATCATTGCACAGAACAGAGTACCTGCTTGCCACAAGAGACGCCAAGTTTCACACGGCTTATTTTTATAACGAACGATCCAAAACCATTAAAGCATTTAGAGTCGATCTTGGAATGGGTGTTACACAAACGCTGGATTGCGGAGTGTTGCCCGGAGACGAAGATTTTCTCACAGCGTTGCAAGTCAATCAGAAGTTTTATTTAATTACGGTGAGTCGGACAGCATCTCTGATTCACCTTTGGGAATCTTCACAGGGTAATCCTTTTGTCAAAACATCTTTCGAGGTACAACACCCAAAGTTAAATGATGTACTTCGTATCACAGAGGATCAACTCAATGAAAGAATGTATTCTGATATTGGTCTCGATAAAATAACATATGATCTGGAAAACAATCTCAAGTCATCGCATGCTTTAAACAAGTTGTATGTCATCAACGGTCAGTTGATCATCACAATGGACGAACCGGATCAATTGTGGTTGTATACGATTGATGTGGATCAGAAAAAATTGACAGAAAAAAAATTAGCCTTTAAGCTGGAAGCAGGTGAAGGAAAAGGAAGCAACAAGCAAGGGAATTCTTTTTTGTATTACAACAAGTTGTTTAGAGCCACATCCAATGACGAAATGCTCAACGTGGTGATGCTGGATGTGGATTCTGTAAAACTGGAATGGAACGAAAAGATTTTTAGAGACCTGCCCATTTTAATTAAGAACGGCCCTATCCTCTCAGAAAGCGGTAGTAGTACGCCTAAGGTCATTGGAAAAACTTCTCAATATTTGAACAAGGTACAAAATGGTAAGATCGCCATTGCTGTCAATGAAATCAATGATCAGTACTTGATACAAATAGGCTCTTATGAATTTAAACAATCGTATGGAGGCTATGGAAATAACGGGAGTGGAGGAGGATCTCCGCGTGTGAGTTTTGGTATAGGAATGGGAATGGGAATGGGTGGAATGGGTGGATTCGGCATGGGTTATCCGATGGGCGGAGGCGGATTTGGAGGAGCATATGGTTGGGGAAATCCCGGTTACAATTATGGTTATCCCGGTTACTATCCAAGCAGTGCCTATACTTACATAGAATCTACTTATTTCTACTCTCTGGTAGATGCGATGAGCTTAGAACATGTTGAGCTTGCCCCACCAAAGACATTACGTGAGAAACTGAACGATTACGAAGACCAGAAATTTAAAAATAATATGCCGGATCTGATCAAGGTATTGCCTTTAGAAGACAATGCCATTTTAATGGGCTATTATTTCAAAAGTGCTCACAAGTATCAATTGGTTGAAATAAGGTAACGGGCAGTTTTTCTTCCCTTTATTTATTGCCATCTTTGACAATCCATTGATTAATGAATGGTCCATCATGATTGAAATAGGAAAGCATAACCGTTTGATCGTTCTGCGCAACACCAGCGTAGGTTTATACCTGGGAGATCAGGAAGGACAAGATATTTTATTACCCATCAAATACATTCCGGAAGGCATAGACATCAACGATGAGATTGATGTATTTGTGTACCGCGATTCCGAAGACCGTTTGATCGCCACTACATTGGAGCCAAGGATTAAACTGAATGGCTTTGCTTCCTTGCGTGTCAAGGACGTCAATGATTTCGGTGCATTTTTAGATTGGGGATTGGAAAAGGATCTGATGGTTCCTTACCGTGAGCAAACTACACGTATGCGGGTGGGACAATACCAAATCGTTTATTTATACGTTGATGAAACTACCGGTAGATTAGCAGCTACCAACAAGCTGGATCGTTTTCTGGAAGAGGAGTCCGAAGACTTGACCGAAGGACAACAAGTAGACTTACTGGTATGGACGGAAACAGATCTTGGTTATAACGTCATCATCAATCAGAAGTATAAAGGCTTACTGTACAAGAACCAAATCTTTAGTGTAGTAGAGCCAGGCGATGAAGTGACGGGCTATATCAAACACGTTAGAGAAGACCGTAAAATTGATGTTTCTCTGCAACAGCAAGGTTTTGCTAATATTGAAGTCAATGCGCAGGTTGTATTGGACAGATTAAAAAAGAATAAAGGCTTTCTGCCACTCACGGACAACAGCAGTCCGGAGGACATCATGGATGAATTGCAGATGAGCAAGAAAACATTCAAGAAAGCAATAGGGACTTTGTATAAGCAAAAACTAATTGTACTGGAGGATAAAGGGATTTCTTTACTCTCTTAAAATATACAGTCACATGAACAAATACATGGCTATCGTATGGTTTGCAGCGTTCACTTTTTTAAGTGCTCAGGCTCAAACCCCTTCTTCTGGCGCTGCTCCCATTGATCCTTTGAAAAAGGGTAAAGGTTTATTGGAGCAACTGGTTTCTTCAATAGACGCGAGTACTTTTCTAAACAGCTGGACTTCACAGGCGCGTGCGCAATGGACCAGTGAATTAACCAATGCAACGGATGCTGTAACGTTGGCAAAGTGTGTTTCTGAACTTTCAGAATATATCAAGCCGGGAAAATTCAAACAACAATTTAGTTTGGCTCAATTGAAGTCATTGGCTTCCGGAACAAAAAACTATGGTGATGTAGCCAATGCAATGGCCACCTTCGAATCAGGATTGGCAAGTGAAGCCTATAGTAACGATTGGGTTTCAAAAGAACCTTCCTGGTTGAGTGAATTGAAATTGGTGAAGTAAAGAAAACAACATTCGGTATATCAACTCTGAAATTGAAAACTAAATTTTACATCGCGTTATTGTTCTTGCCTATACTGTGGCAATGCACAAGGAAAGATGAAGTGGTCATTACAGATCCTTCAGCGCGATTGTCTTTTTCTCAATCGATAGTGGTTTACGACACGCTTTTTGCAGATCTTCATTATCCTACTAAACGCATTAAAGTCTACAATCCCAATAACGGTGCACTTTCTATCAGTGAAGTTTCCTTAGCAGGCGGAGTGTCTTCTCCTTTTAAAATTTTAGTAAACGGTCAGCAGGGACCTATCGTGCGAGGCCTGGAATTAATTGGTGGAGACAGTTTACTCATCGTCATCGATTTGTTTTTTTCTGCGATGGCTCAAAACACACCTTATTTGGTGGAGGACTCTATTCGTTTTTTAGTCAACGGCCAGGAGCAAAGAGTGTTGTTGAAAGCGGTAGGCAGAGATGCTATACTAGTCCCTTCCGGTGATCTGCCTTGCGCTACAGTGTGGGACGATACGAAACCTATTGTCTTATTGGGACAAACAGTAGTTCCTGCAGGTTGTACATTGACCATTCAAAAAGGAACACAGGTCATGGCTTCCAGAGGAAGTTCATTGGATATTAAAGGGACGTTATTAGTCACCGGGGAAAAGAACGACAGCGTTTTCTTTGGAGGATTAGTTTCTGGAAAAAATCCGGGACAATGGCTGGGGCTGAGGTTTTACGAAGGAAGTGCCGGTAATAGTCTATCCTGGTTTCATATAGAAAATGCAGAGACCGGGTTATCTTTTGTGTATACAACCACACCCGCTACAATTGCTGACATTACCATGGATCATGGTGTGTTTAATGATTTTACGAAGTGCGCGGTAGATGTAGCTTATACCGATTTGAAAGCGACCAACTGTTTGTTCTTCGCCACTTCGGACGCGGGAACGCGCTTATCCAGGAAAGGAAGCGGAGAGTTTCGCTATTGTACATGGGCGGGGTATTCTTACGATTATTACAGAAACGGAGTAAATATAGAAGTCAAGGATCCGGCGGGAACGCTATCGTTGCTTGTTAAACACTCTATTGTATGGGGAGATAACTACACCAGTGAATTGGTCTGTGATCCTGCGACAACTGTTACAGTTGACAGCTGCCTGGTAAAAAGTCTTACTACTTTTCCTGGTACCGGTACGATACTCAATCAAGATCCACAATTTGCATTGGCTGTGTTGAGAAACTTTAAATTGAAGTCTACTTCGCCTGCGGTTGACAAAAGTGTTCCTACCTCCGTTACCGATGATTTGGAAGGCACTTTGCGTGATGCCTTACCTGACTTAGGCTGTTACGAATACAAACCCTGATGATTGTTAAACAGCAAACCATAAACTTAGGCCGATTCAAGCGGGGTTATCATTTGGTAACGGACAGAATAGAATCTGTTTTTACCGGGCTAAAGGAGATCAATCAGGGTATCGCGCAGGTTTTCATTCATCATACTTCCGCCTCCTTAACGCTCAATGAGAATGCTGACCCCACGGTGAGGCGCGACCTTGAATTATTTTTTAACGAACTGGTCCCTGACGGAGACAAACGTTACCTGCACGATGACGAGGGTCCCGACGATATGCCGGCACATGTGAAGTCCAGTATACTGGGGGCATCATTGACCATTCCGGTAAAGAACGGTCGATTTTTATTAGGCACCTGGCAAGGCATTTACTTGTGCGAACACCGTGACCAAGGCGAAGATCGAAAGATCACTGTAACGGTTCTTGGGTCGAAATAAAAATACTTATCAGGTTGTAAACCTGTGTCTTAATATTATTATATTTACTTAAACAAACCAGATATCCCAATGAAGAAAATAATTTTCAATGTTATCGCTTTTGCTTTTGCAGCCGTGTCTCTTAGTTCTTGCGGTTACAATTCTATGGTTGAAAAACAAGAAGCAGTAGATGAGAAGTGGTCGCAAGTACAGAACGTATACCAACGCAGAGCGGATTTGATTCCGAACCTGGTTGCCGTAGTAAAAGGTTATGCAAAACACGAAAGTCAAACATTGGAAAATGTAATTGCAGCCCGTGCCAGGGCGACTCAAGTGACTTTGGATCCTGATAAATTAACACCTGAAAACATACAGAAATTTCAACAAGCACAAGACGGATTGTCTACTGCCTTGGGTAAATTATTGATGATCACAGAAAACTATCCCGATCTAAAAGCCAATCAAAATTTCTTAGAATTGCAGGCGCAGTTAGAAGGTACGGAAAATAGAATCGCCGTAGAAAGAAGAAGTTTCAACGAAGCGGTAAAAGACTACAATACGTATATTCGTAAGTTCCCGAATAACCTGACAGCAGGTATGTTTGGATTCGAAAAGAAAGCTTACTTCGAATCACAAGCAGGCGCAGATAAAGCTCCGAAAATCGAATTTTAGTTCGCTTATCCATGAGCGCTAAAAAAGCCTTTTCAGAAGCGGAACAACTGTCCATTGTTCAAGCCATCAAGGATGCAGAGAAGGATACTTCCGGTGAAATCCGTGTTCACCTGGATAAAACCTGTCCTGGAGATCCCTACAAAAGAGCCATCAAAGTTTTTGAAAATCTTGCGATGCATAAAACAGCACAACGCAATGGCGTGCTGTTTTATTTGTCTATAGACGATCACAAGCTGGCAATCATCGGAGACAAAGGAATTGACGAGAAAGTCCCTGCAGATTTCTGGCATGTCATTCTTGAAGAAGTTGTACAATTATTTAAACAAGGTAAACTGGCCGAAGGCCTGGCACATGGCATTGCCAAAGCAGGACAACAGTTATCGACCTTTTTCCCTTACCAAAAAGATGACCACAACGAATTGTCCAATGACATTTCATTCGATAGTTAAGTTTTTCTTCGCATGCATTATTTTCTGCTTTGCAGGAACAGTACATGCGGAAGAAGAGTTTCCGGAACTTCCCTCTCCACCGAGGTTGGTCAATGACTATGCGGGCTTTCTGAAGCCCGGAGAAGTGAATGCATTAGAGCAGAAACTCGATGCATACAATGATAGTACCTCTACACAGATTGTTGTTGTTACCAGGGAAAACATTGGTGACTATGAACCATCAGATTATGCCCAACGATTGGCGCAGAAATGGGGCGTAGGACAACAAGGTAAAAACAATGGTTTACTTATTCTCGCTGTAAAAGAACCGCATGGTTTTTTTATAGCTACGGGCTATGGAATGGAAGGAACCTTACCGGATGCTACACTCAAGCGTTTGTTTGAGGAAATTATTAAGCCAAGTTTTAGAGCACAAAATTATTACGGTGGACTCGATCAAGTCACGGATGCGATCATTCAGCTCATGTCGGGTACCTATCAGGCCGATGCTAAAGGAGGGAAAGCTTCAGGGAATAAAGCTATTTTTATATTTGTATTACTCGTTGTATTACTCGCTATTTTAAGCGGGCTGTCTAAACGCGGCGGCGGCGGTAGTGGCGGCGGCGGATTTCTTGCCGGCGCATTGCTTGGTAGTTTAGGATCCGGTGGATTTTCTTCCAGAGGCGGATACAGTGGAGGAAGTGGCGGCGGCTTTGGTGGCTTTGGCGGTGGAAGTTTTGGTGGTGGCGGCGCCGGCGGAAGTTGGTAATTTTAAGATCACTCAGCTATGAATATAGAAGATTCAAGTTTTATTCTGCTTAGACAACATCGCTTGTTCCGACAGCTCACCTACAAAGAGTGTAGCGAATTGAACATTGTGTCGGGATTCATGAGTAAGAAAAAAAATGAGTTTGTATACCTGAATAGTTTGCGAAATGACCGTCTCTATTTTTTGAAAAAAGGCTACATCAAGATCGGCACCTACGACAAGGAAGGAAATGAAAAAATAAAGGAAGTATTAAGTCAGGGTGATATTTTTGGGCAGCTTTCATTAGAAGGAGATACCGGTGAACAGGAATTCGCTCAAGTGATTCGCTCGGAAGCTAACATTTGTAGTTTCACCGTAGAAGATTTTGAAAAGATTTTAATGAAGCGTCCTGACCTGGCGATTTCATTTACCAAATTAGTAGGGTTGAAAATTAAGGGACTTCAATCCCGTATTACCAGTATTATATACAAAGATGTCAGGGCAAGACTCATTGATTTTTTTATCTACCTGGCTCATAAAGAACGAAAAGACAAAGAAGATGAGTTGACGTTCAAAAATTACCTGACACATGCAGAAGTAGCTTCGTTAGTGGGTTGTACGAGGCAAACCGCAACGACATTTATCAATAAACTGGAAGAGGAGGGATTGTTGGAATTCAGCCGCCAGCAGATTCGGATCAAGAGTATCAGCAAGCTGGAATCTCTTGCTGATTGATAGGCGATACGGTTGTATTACCACTTCAAAATAATTCTTTAAAGGACTGTTTAACAGCTTTTAAAGAATTATTTTTGTTTTGTCGTCTTGCCGACTTTTTCCAATGATCGGATTCTATAGTTTTACTATGTCTTAAAAATCAGCTATGAAGATAGTCATCTTACTCCTTAAACTAGTCATCACTATTATCGTTGGGCAAACTTTGTTTTTCAAATTCTCGGGCGCAGAAGAATCAGTGTACATCTTCAGTACACTCGGTATAGAGCCTTGGGGAAGGCTTGCACTGGGAACATTGGAATTAGTATCGATCATCTTATTATGGATTCCCAAAGCAGAATTGTATGCATTGGTTCTTGTATTGGGCATGATGTCAGGCGCCATTGCCAGTCATTTGTTTATCCTTGGTATAATAGTTATGCGAGACGGAGGAGAACTATTTATTCTCGGTATTGTTACCTGGATTTCCAGCGCTGTATTGCTTTCCCTTAAAAGAGAGGAAGTCAAAGCAACAGTTCTAAAGTTTGTGGCTAAGAAGCAAGCGGTGTAGCGTGATTATAAATAGACATATCATGAAAACAATTATTTATATAGGAGCTTTACTGTTATTGACGCAAGGCGTTTTCGCGCAAGGCTCAGCGCGTATTGTTGATTATGCCTCCTCTTCCCTAACATTCAAAATCAAGAATGCAGGTATAGGTGTGGATGGTAGTTTTAAGGAGTATACAGCAGCTGTACAATTTGATCCGAAGAATTTAACCACCTCACACATCGAGGGAAAAATTAAAACGAAATCCATCAGCACTGGAATCAACGGCAGAGACAATCACCTGCGCAAGGAAGATTTCTTTTACGTGGACAAGTACCCTGAAATCAATTTCAGATCTACGGCGATTAAGCCGCAAGGCGCTGATTATATCATCACCGGAAAGCTTACCATAAAGGACGTCACCAGAGAAGTTTCATTGCCCCTGAAGCAAACCAGGAACGGCACGATAGACGTATATGAAGCGAGCTTCACAATAAACAGATTAGATTTTCATGTAGGAGAAGACAGTTGGACGATGTCCGATGATGTACTAATTACCATTAAAATAACTACCAAATGAGCATCAACATTAGAGCTGTAGCCTCAGGTACGCTGAGCCAACTGGCTGATTTTATCACGGTCGTAGATAATCAGCATTATACTGCCAAATCAGAATTGTTGTTAGGATCTACCATTGGTCAACATGTGAGACATATCCTGGAGTTTTACAGTTGTCTAAAGGAAGGCTATGCCATGCAAAAAGTAAATTACGATTTGCGCAAACGCGATTTAGCTATTGAAGAAGATAAAATGGTAGCGCTTCATTTAATTGCTGAACTTGTCAAGTGGATGGAGACCGCCAAACCTATACCACTGATGCTGGAAGGCTCTTATGAAGCGGATGAAAAGGAAATCTTTTCTATCCTGTCTCATCTGGAGCGTGAGTTGGTGTATAATATTGAACATGGCATACACCACATGGCGATCATTAAAATAGCTGCCATCAATTCCTATGCGTATGAATTACCCGCAGATTTTGGCGTAGCTTCTTCTACCCTTAAGCACCGCAGTCAATATGTGTACAGTTAGTTATGTGCCGTTAGAAAACGGATTCATCTTAACCTCCAACCGCGACGAGCAATCCGGAAGACCGGCTTCTCTGCTTCCGGATTTTTATGTGACGGAAGAAGGTCTTTCTTTGTATTACCCTAAAGATCCCATGGGCAAAGGATCATGGATCGCTACATCGGAAGATGAACGAGCAGTTTGTTTGTTAAACGGAGCCTTCCATTCGCACAAGCACCAGCCTCCTTACAACAGAAGCCGTGGCTTGATTGTGTTAGAGGCGTTTGAGTATGAAACACCATTTGATTTTTACCGGTCTGTTGACTTGAAAGGAGTAGAACCTTTTACTGTCATCATGGTCTGGGCCGGTTTGTTGTTTGAATTCAGATGGGACGGCAAAGAAAAATATTTTCTGTCTCTGCCTAATCAGCCTTACCTGTGGGCTTCTGCAACATTGTACAGCGATGAAACAGTTGCCTTGAAGAGAAACTGGTTGCAACAATACTTAGAGAAGACTCCTTCTCCGACACAGGAAATGATGGTCGATTTTCATGAACACGGCGGAGTAGCTGATCCGATCAATGGCATGCGTATAACACGCGCAAACGGTTTGCAGACATTGAGTATTACGTCTATTCAGCTGATGGATCACGAAACTACTATTTTGCAAAACACATTTACATCTTCTTTGTTTGAAGATTCATGGAGTACACAATTTGCAGACGAACAGTTTTAGCATGAGCAATTCTTTTCGTTTGCCTTGGCACAAGTTGACACATTGGGAATACTGGCCTATGGAGGTTGTTTACTTTCCGGTCTTTTTTTATTGGCTATACCTGAGTGTTCGTGCACGTTCACTCTTCTTTTTTTCTGCTTCTAATCCGGGTATAGAAACAGGAGGGATGTTGGGAGAAGTGAAATTTGATATCCTGAAAAAAATACCGGAAGCATATCGTACACCTACTTTATTTTTCGCCTATCCCTTCGAAGCTGAACAGGTTTTGGATCAGTTGAAGAAAAATAGCTGGACATATCCCTTGATCTTTAAACCCGATATCGGCGAGCGAGGTAATGGGGTAGAAAAAATTGATAATGCAGAGCAGGCCTTGGACTATTTATCACACTGCACCTACGATCTGTTAGTGCAGCCTTTCATTACCTATCCTATTGAGCTCGGTGTTTTTTACTACCGCTATCCATCACGGGAAAAAGGACAGGTAGTGTCAGTTGTAGCTAAGGAATTTCTGAAAGTAAAAGGCAATGGGTCAGTTACCCTGGCGCAATTGGTTGATGCGAACCCCAGAGCTGCCTTGCAGGCAGAGCGTTTAAGCATAAAGTACGCGAAGAGATGGCAGGAAGTCATGGACAAGGATCATGAACTACTCTTGGAACCTATTGGCAATCATTGCCGGGGTACCTCTTTTCGAAATGCAAATGATATCATCAATGAACAATTAGTTTCTGTATTCGATACCCTATCCAAACAGATTGACGGCTTTTACTTTGGTCGCTTCGATTTGAAATGCCGTTCTATAGAGGAGCTGATGAAAGGAGAAGGCATCAGCATCATGGAGCTGAATGGAGCAGGTTCAGAACAAGGACATATTTATCACCCTGGATTTTCTTTTTTTACAGCGGTAAAAACTATATTGCAACAGTGGCGCATATTGTTTGAGATCAGTGTAGAGAATCACAAGAGAGGAATTCCCTATATGACGTTAAAAGAAACGAGGGGATACCTTCGCAAGAGCAAACAATTGCGTCAGAAATACAGCGCGTAAATGGAGTTATTGATTGGTTTTGTATTAGTTTTTGGATTGGGTTTTGGGATTAGTTTTGCAGGCTCCATTCCTCCTGCAGGTGTAAATCTTACGGCTATTCGTATTTCCATGGAGCAAGGGAAAACGCAAGCCATGTGGTTTTCTTTCGGTGCCATCATCATAGAAGGTATACTGTGTTTTGCAGCTCTTCGTTTTGCTTCTTTCATTGCATCCCATCAGGAGATTAATTTTTGGATCAAATGGATCGCGGTCCCTGTGTTTCTCATCATGGGTATTGCTACCTTATGGCCTTCGTCCGATGCTCCTGTTGATGTAGAAGGGAAAACCATTAAAAAAAATCATTGGTGGAAAACCAACTTCACTTATGGAATGTTTTTATGCGGCATCAATCCGATGCAAATTCCTTTTTGGCTGGTATGGGGAACGTTTTTTTATGCGAAAGGATGGCTGCCCTATGACTTAGCCTCAACACTGGTGTTTGTTATC
Source organism: Chitinophagaceae bacterium (assembly GCA_028288405.1). Taxonomy (GTDB): domain Bacteria; phylum Bacteroidota; class Bacteroidia; order Cytophagales; family Cytophagaceae; genus JACMQM01. Next base: position 39,437 of record JAQBNS010000001.1, on the reverse strand, counting down.
GGAGCGGTCAGTGGAACGTATTTGTTGTTGTATCTTTTTGTCGTCTATGCAGCTAAAGTAATGTCGCGCATATTGACGGGCCACTTATCAGGCAAACGTCTGATCGGATATATTTTTGTGGGATTAGGATTACTTCAACTGGGGCAGAATGTATGGGATCAGTTTACTCGTTCCCGATAAAATTGCTGATGAGTTGAAGTGCTTGCTTATTGCTTGCCGCAATAAGATCCGGGCGAATCATGCTGCCGGCGGCCTGTACGTAAGGGCCTTCTTTTAAATCTTCGCGGCAATTATTGAGTAAAGCAGTGATGCCTTCCTGTGTGATTTCTAAATGAAACTGTAAAGCCAATACCTGATTGTTCCATAGAAAACCCTGACTTGGACACGCTGCTGATTTGCCAATGGCTATCGCTTGAGCAGGTAAGGTAAAAGTTTCGCCGTGCCAATGAAATGGAGTAATGGATTTATTGAATCCTTGAAAAACCGGTTGCTTCAAGGCTTCATCGCTTAACTCTACATCGAACCAGCCTATTTCAGCCACAGGGTTTAGGGAAACAGAAGCTCCCAGGACTTCCGCGATCAATTGTGCACCCAAACAAATTCCAATGACTTTCTTGCCTTTATCCAAGGCTTTGCGAATGAGCTCTTTTTCTGCAAGCAGCCAACGGTGGCGATCTTCGTCGTGTACACTCATAGGTCCGCCCATGATGATCAATACATCAAACAGGTCCACGAAAGGAAGTCTAATGTCTTCGTATAGACGCGTGGAGGTTACTCTATTGCCTGGTTTTACCACCCATTGCTCTAGGGCGCCTAAATCCTCAAAAGGAACATGTTGTAAAAAGTGAATATTCATTCTATATGCTAAACGCTCAAATCCGACTTGCTGTGCTTACAAAAGTAATTATTTTTTACTTTTGTAAGTGAAGATTGGTAGATTACATTCTGTTTTCATACAAAAAACAATGAGGCTCAGGGAATAAGAGCAATAGATGTTATGCCTGTGATTTCTCCCTTCTAATAGACTTACATGAAAAAAAATCTTCTTGCCGTTCTTTCTCTTTCTCTCCTTTTCACGTCTTGTGTATCTTATACAGACGTGCAATTGGGCAATGTTACCTTTCGTAATTTTACGAATGAGGAGGGTAAGATGAGAGCAACCTTCGATCTGGAGATTGATAATCCCAACGCTTATCCGATCCGTCTTTCCAAACCACGCCTAAAAGTATTTGTAGGCAATCTCGAATTAAAGGATTGGAGTGTTTCGAAAAAAATTAAATTAAGAAGGCATTCTAAACAATCGTATCCCTTTTACATAGAGATTTCCGCCGCGGAAGGATTGCAGATCTTGCCGCGTTTATTCATGCAGCCTGAAATTAAAATTGAAGGTACGGTGAAAGCAGGATCTTTTATTTTTGGTAGAAGGATTCCTTTGGAGATTAAGGAACGGTTGTATTAACAACTGTCTTACCCCTAAATCCCTGAAGGGGACTTGAATTTATATTATAACAAAGAAGCTCATCGCGTACTATATGCGATGAGCTTCTTTGTTTAGTAAACAGTAAAGTCCCCTTCAGGGGATTTAGGGGTAGACAGAAGTAATAACATCACTGTATCGTTACATCAAACGCTACCTCCACATCCGTCTCCCCCAAGGCTTCATTGCCGTTGCCAGACGTCGGTTTTACACCGGGTTGATGCTTGAGAACAACAGTTAATGTTCCAGTACTGGCGGCTTCTGTTGCCAGTGTAGTTTGTAATCCGACAGGAACTCCATGGTCGTCGTAGTCTACATAAGCAAAGGTCATGTTCGTACCGGCAGAAGGATGAAAGAAAAATTGATGAACGTCTTTTTCTTCTTCAATTTCCAAACTCGTAGTATCGGTAGGGATTTTGGTTTCATCCAGCAACAACAACGTGCACGTATAATTTTTATTCATACTTAATGTGATGTGTTCTGCAGAGGGAGATATACCTCCTGCGCCGTCAGGATCATTGAAGGTAAAGGTGTCTACCAATATACCGTTGTCTTTAATGATCAGACTTACAGTAGTGATCAATTCTGTTTCGTTTTGATCTTGCGGTGAAGGAGCTTCGTCGTGATTTTTTTTACAGCTTAGTAATAAGATACTCATTGCTAAAGTCAGTGTGAGTTGGGTAAGATTTTTCATACAATTAATCGATAATGGTTAAAGGAATTTTTACAAATAATTGAACACCGATGCCCGGTGCATCATGGTAGTAGCGGAAACGATCCAGGTAATCTCTGTAAACCGTATTCAGCATATTGTTTACTTTTAATCCTGTCGTGATCCAGCTTTGTCCTGCTTTGACTTTGGTAGAAGCTTGCAGTCCTAATAAAGCATAGCCCTTGGGAGGCGGCGAATAATCGCCGTCTGTGGGGGCATTTTGTTTTTTAAACATCAGGGTGCTCGTCAGGGAGAGTGTTGGCTCATGCAATAAACCGGTGTTTTTAAAGAGATAAGAAACAGATGGTTCAATGCGTGTAGGTGGCATATAAATTAAAGGAGATCCATTGCTCAGGTCTTCACCGGAAAGCGAAGATACTTTACAGGCCAGTTGTACTTTTTTTAACACATCGTAACGCAAAGACAAGTCTCCACCAATCAGTAAGGCATTCGTCTGACTGTATTGAAACGAAGGAAACGCTCCATAAACAGTGAGTTCGAGCTCTTGTGAAGGGTGGAGGTAAATGTAGTTTTCAATATAGTTGGCATACACATTTAATTCCGCACGAAGATTGGATTGTTCCAGACAATAAGAAGTAGAAACATTGTACGCTACTTCAGGAACCAATTTGGCATCACCGTTTTCTATCGCTGCAACACCGTGATGAAGTCCGTGACTGAATAATTCGTTGACTGCCGGCGAGCGAAAAGCGCGTGACAGCAGGAAGTTCCATTGCTGATGAGTGGTAATGGCATAGCTCCCCCCGATAGAAGCAGAGTAGTTGTGGTACTGATAGGAAGAATCTGTAATGACACCGCTTTTATTGAAGTATGCTTTTAAGTTTCTCACGTCGTAACGGATGCCGGCTTCCCAGTTCCATCGGTCTAATTTCAGTTTCTCCATCCAGTAAACACCCACGGTACTATTGATGAAATTAGGAATGAAAATTCGCCCGCCGACGGTGTTTTCCTGGTACAATCCATTTACTCCAACATCTCCTTTGATGCGCGAACTGATGCGGTGCTTCCAATAAAGCGTGGCGGTATGTGTCGTGATTTTAAATTCTAAACCCGGGGCATCATTGGCAGAACGATGGTTATCATACTCCGCTCTGTAATTGTATTGACGTGTTACTTCAAAGCTCAGCCGTTGTCCTCTTCCCAGTTTATACGTCAGTTCACCTTTGGCCAGTTCATGTTCAATGTGCTGGTAGGGTTTACCAATGTCGTAGCTAAAACTTTGCGGGGTCAACGGTTCATCGGTTTCCAAAGCGCGTTTTACATCTGTCAGGTTACCGATGTGAGAACCTGCGAAAATACCGGTCTCCGTATTAAACTGACTGTAATAAAAATCGATCGACAGGCGACGAAATTCTTTGCGTGCAGCCAGGGAGAAATTATATTCACGAATGCCGGTATTATTTAAGTAATAACGAGGTGTTTTATAATTCCCCCCTTGCTTGATAGAGCCCTGAACACGCATAGAAAATTTTCGGATGAAAGAAGGAGCCCAATCTACTTTGGCAGAAGCCGCACCACCTCTGTTCACGCTGGTTCCTGAAAGGTATACTTCTGTTTTCAATCCTTTATCGATCAATGATGCGGGTTTGATGAGAATCACACCACCGAGTGCATCGCTGCCGTAACGCACAGATTCTGCGCCTTTGATCACCTGAATTTCATCTGCTACCAAAGGATCTATTTCAGGAGCATGATCCGTTCCCCATTGTTGACCTTCTTGTCTTACTCCGTTGTTAAAAATCAGAATTCGATTTCCGCTGAGTCCCTGAATGACGGGCTTGTAGGTATTCACGCCCGATTGCTGGGCATACACGCCAGGCAAGGATTTCAGACCTTCTCCCAAGGAAGTAGATTTAGCCAGGTCCAGATTAATTCCTGTCAGGGAAGCATGCGAAGCATGAGGTGTCAAGGTATCGTGCAGATTGCCGGTTACGATCAGTTCTTCCAAATGACTGGTGTCACGAGGAACAGAGAGGGTGATTTTCGTTTTACGTTGTTCAGTGGAAATGACGGTATCTTTTTTAATGCTGCCCACATGAAAGAAGGAAAGGGTATAAGATCCTTTACACAAGTTGCGAAAAGCAAAATGGCCGTCTTCGTCGCACAAGCTGTGAAGACTTTGCTCTTGTAGGTAAACACTGGCTCCTTCCAAAGGCTCACCGGTGGAGAGATCCAATAGAGTACCGTCAATTTCAAATGAACAACCTGCTGTTTTTTGTGCCCATGCTACAGTGGAAAGGTGTAACATACACACTACAAACAGGTATATAAACCTATGCATAGGAGTAAACTAAGAAGATAAGGAAGAGTAAGAGAGTCTGCTAACTAAGCGGTCAATACTTTAGGGGGCGCTCTTAAGGAAGAAAAAATAGGGGCAGTAGTAGATTGCTGCACCAGGTAAAACAATTGCAAGATACCACTGCATACCATCACGAAAGCGAAGCACAAAGTCGTCACTTGTTCAGCGTCTAATGTTGCTTTGGCTAGATCACAGGCAAAACAATCGCTTGTTTGTTGTATGCTGTCGCCCTTGACAGGACTGTGCACTTCGTGGTGTTGGTGCAAAAACGGCACCACTGTTTTCTCTACCAGGAAAACAGCAAGGCATACATAAGAGCATGCCAGGAGAAAAGACCGTATGGATTTAATTTGCAACACTGTTGCAATAGTAAATTAAAGCGAATTGAAAAGCAAGGGGTAAGGAAAGTATTTTTTGTGAGACGGTCCTTCTTACCCCTAAATCCCCTAAAGGGGACTTGATACAAAATAACAAACCGTGTTACAGACATTACCTCCCTCTGGGACGTCCCGTAGGGACGCAATGTCTATAGTAAATGAACAAATAATAACCTAAGTCCCCTTTAGGGGATTAGGGGTCAGACAGATTTAATCACAACAAATTATCAAACACCTCCGCCAACTTTCCAACCGTATGTACCTGAATTCCATATTTTTCTTTTTCAATGCTTTTGGCATTGAGACGGGAAACAAAAATGTGTTTGAAGCCGAGTTTCTCCGCTTCGGAAATGCGTTGTTCGATGCGGTTGACGGCACGGATCTCTCCGCCCAGTCCGATTTCTCCGGCGAAGCAGACATCCGCAGAGATGATTTTGTCTTCAAAAGAAGAAACCAAGGCCACGCATACCGCCAGGTCTATCGCGGGATCTTCGATCTTCAATCCACCGGCGATGTTGAGGAAGACGTCCTGGTTACCCATGCGAAAGCCTACACGTTTTTCCAATACGGCAAGCAGCATACTGAGTCTTTTGGAGTCGAAGCCGGTCGAGGTACGTTGTGGCGTACCGTAAGTAGCAACGCTCACCAACGATTGCAGTTCGATCAATAAAGGTCTGTTGCCCTCTAGCGTAGCGCCAATGGCTATGCCGCTCAAGTTTTCTTCGCGTTGCGATAAAAGAATTTCTGAAGGGTTAGGTACTTCTCTTAAACCGCTGCCACGCATTTCGTAGATGCCTAATTCGGAAGTGGAACCGAAACGGTTTTTAGTGGTGCGTAGAATTCTATAACTGTTGTTGCGGTCTCCTTCAAACTGCAAAACGGTATCCACCATGTGTTCCAATACTTTCGGCCCGGCCAGTGTACCTTCTTTGGTGATGTGACCAATCAGGAAAACAGGTGTGCCGGATTCTTTGGCGTAGCGCAGCAATTCGGCTGTACACTCGCGTACCTGCGAGACACTGCCGGCGGCGGATTCAATGAAAGCCGATTGTAACGTTTGTATGGAATCAATGATCAGTATATCCGGCTGAAGTTGTTCGATTTGTTTGAAAATGTTTTGAGTGCCCGTTTCATTGAGCACAAAACAATTGGGATGCTGTATCCCGATGCGTTCTGCGCGCATCTTGATTTGCTGTTCGCTTTCTTCGCCCGATACATAAAGGACTTTGTGTTCTTTCAGGTTCAACGCCACTTGCAGCATGAGGGTAGATTTACCGATGCCCGGTTCGCCACCGATCAATACGATAGAGCCGGCTACGATACCTCCGCCTAACACACGATCCAATTCCTGATCGGCAGAACTGACACGATCCTCTCGATCCGATTGAATTTCGTTGAATGTTTTTGGCTTGGCGGCGATTTGTAAAGAAGAACTTTTCCATCCGCTTTTCTTGTCGTCTTTTTCGATCAGTTCTTCTACATACGTATTCCATTCTCCACAAGAAGGACAGCGTCCGATCCACTTAGCAGATTGCGCTCCGCAGCTTTGACAGAAGAAGGATGATTTTGTTTTGGCCATGTGTAAAGATAGTGGTTAGTCGTTAGTGGTTAGTCGTTAGACGGGTAAAAAATATTCTTTCATGGAATTCCTGTCTTCGTTGATTAGACAAAAATTGGCGCGAAAAGGTTTCCGCGTTAGGGATGATGTCCCCGCAGGGTCTCTCGAAGAGGACCCTGCGCGTTTCTTAAAAGAAGAAGATCTGGACTCTCAAGACGCAGGGTCCCTTTCAGGAGACCCTGCGGGGACGGGTCGTTTTCATCTCGAAATTCTGTAGAATTGCTACACAAAACCATCAATTCCTAAGCACTTTTTGACTACAAGGTCAAACAAAATAAAACTAACGACTAACCACTAACGACTAACCACTATTTAATTTAATTTTGTAATATTGTTATTGGTATATTTATCTATATTGTTACTACGAATATTGTTATGAGTTTTAGAGTCGAAAAAGACACCATGGGTCCGGTAAATGTGCCGGCAGACAAATACTGGGGCGCTCAGACCCAGCGTTCTAAAGATAATTTCACGATCGGTGGTCAACACATGCCGGAAGAAGTGATCAAGGCTTTCGCTATTTTGAAGAAAGCAGCAGCTCAGGCCAACCATGACTTAGGGGTACTTTCAAAAGACAAGCAAGATATTATCGGTAAAGTATGCGATGAAATACTGGCTGATCAGTTGAGCGATCAATTTCCATTGGTGGTTTGGCAAACCGGTTCCGGTACACAGTCCAACATGAACGTCAACGAAGTAGTAGCCAACCGAGCGCACGTATTGCTGGGTGGTAAACTGAGTGACGAAAAGAAAAGCATTCATCCGAACGACGACGTGAACCAATCACAGTCTTCTAACGATACCTTTCCGACAGCCATGCACATTGCGGCATACAAACTGATCGTGGAAACAACCCTTCCGGGCGTGAAAGTATTGAGAGATACACTCGATGCGAAAGCAAAGGAATTCAAAGACATTGTAAAAATAGGCCGTACCCACTTGATGGATGCGACACCTTTGACGTTGGGTCAGGAGTTTTCAGGTTATGTATCCCAACTGGATCATGGCATGAAGGCGTTGAATAATACATTGGATCACCTGGCCGAATTGGCTTTGGGTGGTACAGCAGTAGGAACAGGAATCAATACACCGAAAGGATATGCAGACTTAGTGGCGAAGAAAATCGCTACGCTAACAGGTCTGCCATTCCGTTCGGCAGAAAATAAATTTGAAGCTTTGGCTTCTCATGATGCTTGTGTGGAAACATCCGGTGCCTTGAAGCAATTGGCGATAAGCCTGATGAAAATCGCGAACGATGTTCGTTGGTTGGCATCGGGTCCTCGTTGCGGAATCGGAGAATTGAACATTCCGGAAAACGAACCGGGCTCTTCTATCATGCCGGGTAAAGTAAATCCTACACAATGCGAAGCCCTGACGATGTCTTGTGCGCAGGTCATCGGTAACGATGCGGCGATCACCATTGGTGCGATGCAGGGACATTTTGAATTGAACGTATTCAAACCGGTGATTATTTTCAATTTGTTGATGGCGGGCCGTTTGATCGGCGATGCTTGTGATTCGTTCAATAAGAATTGTGCTGTGGGCATCGAACCTAATTTGAGAAACATCAGCGACAACTTAGAAAATTCATTGATGCTGGTAACAGCATTGAACACGCACATCGGTTATGAGAATGCGGCGAAGATTGCTAAGAAAGCACACAAAGAAGGATCAAGCTTGCGTAAAGCGGCGATCGACTTGCAATTGTTGACGGACGAACAATTCACGCAGTGGGTTGATCCTAAGAAAATGATTGGTAGCATAGAGAAAAACTAATTTTTTAAAACGATAAACAAACTAACATGCACATGAGAAAAGTTGTATTTCTATTTCTAGCAATGTTCTTAAGTCTTAACTATTCTTTTGCTCAGAAAATGACCAAAGAAGAAAAGGCAGAAGAAAAAGAGTGGGCCAAAAAAATGAAAAATTTGAAGCCGCTTGACTATAAGCACCTCATTGAAGAGAAGGAGTCACTTTCTCAACAGGCACAGGAAGCTTCTTCCAACCTGAATCAATGCACGAGTTCTCAAGCGGCGAAAGACGAAGAGATCGTAAAATTGAGAACGCAATTGGATTCGTTAAGATCAGCTGCCCCTGTTGCTGCGACAACAACTAAAGGTGGAAAGAAGACCAATTCATCCGCTACTGCCAGCACGGCGAAGCCTGGTGTCGTATACAAAGTTCAGATTGGTGCATTCCGCAATAAAGATTTGACGAAATACTTCAACAACAACAAAAACTTCAGCGGTGATGTAGATGCTGATGGCGCTAAGAAATATACCTTAGGAGAATTTGTTGAATATTGGGAAGCCGACAACTTCAAAAAATACCTGAGAGAGATGGGCGTGAAAGATGCCTGGATCGTAGCGTACAAAGACGGCAACAGAGTGCCGATCAAAGATGCGCTGGAAGGAACCTTATAATTTCTACCGAATCAGTCTTTACAAGAAAAGCAGTCTAGTACTGCTTTTCTTGTTTTAATACCCTTAAGCTTATGAGCGCTATTACTAAAATCACTTGTCCGAAATGCAAAACAGAATTCAATGCGGAGCAGGCTTTGGCTACGGATATTGAATTGAAATTAAAGGCGGAATTCAATCAGCGTTTTAAAACACTGACCGATGAAAACAACCGCAAGAGAGATCTGGAAATACAGGAAGCAAAACTGAAGCAGGAAGCAGAGTATAAAAAGATCTTGGATGCTGATCGTGCCAAGCAGGAGACTTTTGTCAAACAGCAACTGCAGGCAGATTATGAAAAGCAGATGAATGCGCTCAACGCAGAATTAGAGGCAAAGCGACAAGAGAATAATAAGTTCAAGGAAAAGCAATTTGAACTGGAGCAAAAGGAAAGACAGTTGAAAGATCAGGAACTGAACATGAAACTGGAGATGCAGCAGAAGATGGTACAGGAAAAACTGGAAATCGAAGAAGCGGCAAGGAAACGTGCGGAAGAACAAGTGCAGATGACGAATAAGGAGAAAGAAGTGCAGATGGAACAATTGCGTGCTCAAATCCGTGAGATGCAGCGCAAGATGGAACAAGGCTCCATGCAATTGCAGGGAGAAGCACAGGAATTGGTATTGGAAGAATTATTGGGAACGGTATTTCGTTTTGACGAAATAAGAGAAGTAGCAAAGGGAATCCGCGGAGCGGATGTAATCCAGGTAGTCAAGAATCAATACGGCAAAGAATGCGGTAAGATCATTTACGAAAGCAAGCGTACCAAATCCTTCAGCGATGGTTGGATCGAGAAATTAAAAGTGGACATGCGTGCCGAGCGCGCGGACTTTGCAGTGATTGTTACCGAAGCTTATCCTAAAGACATGAACATATTCGGATTCAGAGATGGCGTATGGATTTGTACTTTCCGGGAAGTACAGGGAGTAGCCGCTTTGTTGAGAGAGATTATCTTGGGCGTGTTCAACTCGAAAGTAGCAGAGACCAATAAAGGAGATAAAATGCAATTGTTGTACGGTTACCTGACCGGCAATGAATTTGTTCAACAAATGCGTTCCATCGTGGAAACGTTTGTGACCATGAAAGACTCTTTAGAGAAAGAGAAAAGAGCTTTCCATAAAATCTGGAGCGAGCGGGAAAAACAGATGGACAAAGTCATCCAAAATTCCGCCAGCATTTATGGTTCACTGCGAGGCATTGCCGGTAGTGCCATACAAGAGATCGAACACCTGGAAGCCGGTAATTTATTTTTAGACGCTCCCGATGAGGAGCAGAAATAACCGATGAGTACAATCATGGAAGTTGCCTCAAAATATCCGCGTTGGATAGAACCCGTTGGTGTGGACCTGGAAAAATCAGAAGCCCTGGCTGCGGCATTAAATATTTCTTTACCGCTGGCACAATTGCTTTTTCGCAGAGGCATTGACACCTTTGACTCTGCCAAGAAATTTTTCCGTCCTTCTTTAAATGATCTGCATGATCCTTTCCTGATGAAGGACATGGATCGCGCAGTAGCCCGTTTGATGGGTGCGATAGAGAATGAAGAACGCATCATGATCTATGGGGACTATGATGTAGACGGCACCACTTCTGTGGCCTTGGTGTATTCGTTTCTTTCGACTTTCTATGCTGACTTATTGTATTATATCCCCGATCGTTACAAAGAAGGCTATGGTGTTTCTTTAGCCGGCATGTATTGGGCGAAAGAAAAGGGAGTAGACCTGATCATCAGTTTGGATTGCGGCATCAAATCGTTTGCGGCGATCACTTTGTGCAATGAATTGGGCATGGACTTCATCGTCTGTGATCATCACAAACCGGATGAGAAGGCTTTGCCTCCGGCTTATGCCATATTAGATGCCAAGCGCAGCGATTGCGAATATCCTTATAAAGAATTATCGGGTTGTGGTGTAGGGTTCAAACTCATGACGGCTCTTTGTCAAAAGACGGGCAGACCTTTTGAGGAACTGCGTCCTTTCATGGATCTGGTGGTCATCAGCATTGCTGCGGATATTGTACCGATCACGGGTGAAAATCGCGTCCTGGCTTATCATGGCTTGAAGCAACTCAATGTTTCTGACCGTGCCGGTATTCGTGCCCTGATTAAAGTAGCCGGATTCAAAAAAGATCTGAATATTTCTAATGTTGTATTTGGTCTGGCTCCGCGTATCAACGCAGCGGGTAGGATTGATCATGCTTTTGGGGCATTGGAATTATTATTGGAAGAAGACGAGTCACTGGTTACTGATCGTGCTACACAGGTCGATGACATGAACAGCAGCCGTAAGGATTTCGATTCACGCATCACGGAAGAAGCGTTGGCTATGATTGAAGCAGAAGGTCAGTTGAATGCGAGAACAACGGTATTGTTCAAAGAAGACTGGCACAAAGGAGTCATAGGCATTGTCGCTTCCCGTTGCATTGAAAAATATTACAGGCCCACCATTATACTGACTGAAAGTCATGGATTGGCAACCGGTTCGGCACGTTCGGTGAGAGGATTTGATTTGCATGAAGCCATTTCTCAATGCGAAGATTTATTGGAACAGTTTGGGGGACATATGTATGCAGCCGGTCTTACGTTAAAGAAAGAAAACCTTCCGGCATTTAAAGCGAAGTTTGAAGAAGTAGTGGCTTCCAGTATCAAAGAACATATGTTGCATGCTTCTCTGGAAATCGATGAAGAAATTCCGGTGAGTAGAATCACAGATAAGTTTTTTCAGATTGTAGAGCAGATGGCTCCTTTTGGTCCCGGGAATATGCAACCGGTATTTGTGGTGCGTCATGTGCAAGCCAAAGCGGTACGCTTATTGAAAGAACAACACTTGAAATTTGAAGTTTGCTGTCCTGATACAGGACAGCGCATTTCGGCCATAGGATTTCAGATGGCTGAATTTTACAAAGGCCTGGAGGAGGGTAAAAATTTTGATCTTTGCTTTCAAATCCAGGAAAACGAGTATCTTGGAAAAAAAACACTGCAATTATTGGTGAAGGATATTAAATTTGTGGAGGATTCACGAGCATGATTTTAAGGTCAGAACATTTATTTAAAAAGTATAAAAGTCGTCTAGTTGTAAACGATGTCACAGTAGAAGTGAACCAGGGAGAGATCGTTGGTTTATTAGGGCCGAATGGTGCCGGCAAAACGACTTCATTTTATATGTTTGTGGGTTTGGTAAAACCTAACGACGGCAAGATATTTTTGGACGATGAAGACATCACGGATTTACCGATGTTCATGCGTGCGCGCAAAGGCATCGGTTATCTCGCACAGGAAGCATCGGTGTTTCGCAAGCTAAGTGTGGAAGATAACATCGCTTCTATTTTAGAAATGACAAACATTCCCAAGCAACAACAAAAGGAGAAGGTGGAGGAGTTGCTGGAAGAATTCAGTTTAACACATGTGCGAAAAAATCTTGGCCGTGTGCTGTCTGGCGGTGAACGTCGCCGTACGGAGATTGCACGGGCATTGGCTGTAGATCCTAAGTTCGTATTGTTAGATGAACCTTTTGCAGGCGTGGATCCTATTGCGGTGGAAGAGATACAAACAATTGTTGCCAAACTTAAAAACAAGAACATCGGTATTCTCATTACCGATCACAACGTAAACGAAACATTGTCCATCACGGACCGGGCCTATTTATTGTTTGAAGGTAAGATATTAAAATCAGGTACGTCAGAAGTACTGGCTGCAGACGAGCAGGTACGTAAAGTATACCTGGGCCAGAACTTTGAGTTCAAACGTAAAATTTTGCTATAACCGAGGCAGCTGAAAATGGGGATATTCAATTTTGCTGTAAGGGAATTATTAAAACGCAGGTACAGTGGCATAGAGCAATTCATGCTGCATCCACACGATGTACAGGAGCGTGTCTTTCATTCACTGATTCAACAAGCCGGCAAAACAGAGTGGGGCAAGCGGTACGATTATAGAACGATCCGTTCTTATGACGAATATACCAAGCGGGTTCCCGTCAGCACTTACGAACAACTTTATCCCTTCATAGAAAAAATATTACTGGGCAATCAAAATGTATTGTGGCCATCCCGCATCACCTGGTTTTCCAAATCATCCGGCACCACCAACGACCGGAGCAAATACATTCCTGTTTCTCCTGAAGCGCTAAAAATCTGTCACTACAACGGTGGTAAAGATTTGCTTTCTCTCTATTTTCAAAATGTACCCAAGAGCCAGATCTTTAAAGGGAAGAACATTGGTATAGGTGGCACGTACAAACGCAACCACATGCATGCAGACTCCTACATGGGAGATGTATCTGCAGTGATTCTTGCCAACCTTCCTTTCTGGGCGCAGTTTGCCCGCACTCCATCATTGAAGGTAGCACTCATGAGTGATTGGGAAGAGAAAATAGAAAAACATGCGCGCTTAACGATGGGCGAAAATGTAGCCAGCATTTCCGGTGTCCCTACCTGGACAGTGATCTTGATGGAGCGGATATTAGAAATCACAGGTAAGCAAAATATGATGGAGGTGTGGCCTGACTTTGAAGTCTTCTTTCATGGTGCTGTAGCATTTACTCCTTACCGCGAATTATTTAAAAAATTCTTCCCTTCTGATCAGGTACATTATGTAGAAACTTATAATGCATCAGAAGGTTTTTTTGGTATTCAGGATCAACTGGGTACGGGAGACATGTTGCTGATGTTGGACTATGGTATTTTCTACGAATTCATTCCGGTGGATGAATTAGAGAAAGAAAACCCATTGGTCATTCCTTTATCAGCAGTAGAACTTGGAAAGAGTTATGCGATGGTGATCAGCACCAATTCAGGCTTGTGGCGCTATTCCATTGGAGATACGGTACGTTTTGTTTCGGTTGCTCCTTATCGCATACGCATTACCGGACGGACGAAACATTTCATCAATGTATTCGGAGAAGAGTTGGTGATTGAAAATGCAGAAACAGCTTTGAGTAAAGCGTGTGAAAGAACAGATGCACTGGTTACAAACTTTACCGCAGGGCCTATATTCTTCGGTACAGATAAACAAAAAGGCGGACACGAGTGGATCATTGAATTTGTGAAACAGCCGAAGGATATTGGATTGTTTACTCAATTACTGGATGAAGAACTGAGAGCCACCAATTCGGATTACGATGCCAAACGCTACAAAGACATGGCTTTGCTCATGCCTAAGATCCACGTGGCACCTGAAGATACGTTCTATCAATGGATGAAAAGAAGAGGGAAGTTGGGAGGTCAGAATAAAGTACCGAGGTTGTCTAACTCAAGAGAGTTCTTAGATGATTTATTGAAAAATTTATAACAAACTGTCTTACCCCTAAATCCCCTGAAGGGGACTTTAAAGAAAGAGAAAGATGCATACACTCTTTCTCTTTCTCTTTCTGTTTCTCTTTCTTATTTTATCGGGTGTCAGGTCTTCAGACCTGACACTGTTTGACAATACTAAACTGTTTGCGTTAACTCTATCTGTCTTACCCCTTTAAGGTATTTAAGGGTAAGACAGATAGAATAAAATAAAAAACAGAAACAGAGCGTAGCGTAGAAACAGTGTTCAGACTTCGCTCTCCACTCTTACGCTCTCAAACGGGGTAAGACAGCTAGTATAAAAAAAGCCCTGCTATGAATTTCATAGCAGGGCTTTTTTATGATGAGTAATAATTTCTAGAAATTGAAACGTCCACCAACACCTGGTTGTACATAAACACCTGGATTGTTGACAAAGTTGATAAAGAAGTTTACATCAGCGAATACAGAAAAGGGAGCATCTTTGAAAGTATATTCCGCACCACCTAAAGCATCTAGACCGAACTGAGCATAAGTAGCTCTGTCATTGTGATAGTTGCCTAAGTCATCATAGTAATAGTATTTGTAAGAGATCGTTCTCAGTTGCAAACCTGCGCCTGCATACCATTGCAAACCTGTTACTGGTCTGATGTCAAACAATCTTGTATAATGTGCCTGGAAGGACATTCCGAAACGATTATCATGCCCGTACCCGTAATAACCATTTTGATGATAATGTTTATCATAATCATAATCGTAATTATATCCGGAAATGAATGTAGATACACCGGCATTAAATTCCAATGCTGCTTTCGTTCCAAAGTATTTTTTGAATGTAACTCCAGACGGATCACCAAGGCGTACTCCGATTCCCATATTTTTTTCAGCGTTTGTGCCGACATTAGAACCTGTTGATCTTTTTTGTGCATAAGAAGTGGAGATACCGACAACAAGCATCGCCAAAATAAGAAGGTGTTTTTTCATAGCTATAAATAATAATGTTTTCTGTTCGATGAGCAAATATAGTGCGAATAGAAATAGAGGCAATAGAATGGGTAATTTTTAACATGGTAAGAAAAAAAATTCCCAAAATGAGCAAAATTAGGTGCAGAACTTTGGGGGATCTTGAAGGGGGGATTGTCTTTGTCGGAGTATGTTAAAATCCATTTTATAGAAAAAATACAGGTGACAGAGCCAAATGATCTGTCACCTGTATTCGTATTTACTGTGTGAAGACTGTCTTCATGAGCACATCTTCTTTACCTTTTTTAGAAAACTCCAATACAAAACTTGCTGTATCGACAGGGATAATTTTTTGCGTAGAAAAATCGCTGACCTTCAAATGGTGTTCATCGTTGGTGTTGAGTATAGACAGTTTAGTAACAGCGCCTTTATCCTTACTGATTTCATATGCAGTCAATGCGCCTGCCTCTCCATTCACGTAGTTAACAGGTGCATCATCCAGTGATACGCTCTTATTGTTTTCGTTGTCCAGGAAAATAAGGTAGTAATTATTCTCACTCGCCATGTAACGGTAAGACATTACACCTTGTCCTTCAGTCGCTTTGCCTGTTTGACGCTTGGGTAATTTTCTCATCCAGGTTAAGTTTCCCGCAGCATCTATTTTAGTAACAAGTATGTCGTCGTAATGCAAGAAGTAAGCATTGCGGGCGAGTCCTTTAGGCGTATAGTAGTGAATGGTCTCACGGCGTTGGCTTTCTCCGATCAGTGTTAAACCTCCGTCTTTTTCAAGAATAACTTCTTTCAACATAAATTGTGTAGCATATTGCTGTATATCAGAAGTATATTGTTGCATGACACTTTGTGAGATCGGACAAGTAATGGCTTCGTTTAAGTGTTTCGATTTCAAAATAAATAAGCCGCCTGCAGCACTGGTATTGATATCTTTATTGTAGAAGCCTGCGCAGAGTATATCTTCCGGAGAAGTTTCAAACAATCCGATTTTGCGTATTGTTTTTTTATCTAAAGAGATGGCTTGTACAGAAGGTTCTCCCGCAGAAGAGGTAGTGGTCAGCGTAATGGATGAATTTTTTTCAGTCAGATAGTACACAGTGCCTGCCGCGTCTACAGCAAAGTCAAGCTGTTGTTCATTGGAGGTTGATTTGAATTGATTCTTCCATACTGTTTCGAGAGAAGCATTGAATACATGCATCCCTGTTACAGTAGTATTTTTATCTGCCGTGGCCAAGGAGTAAAAGATCAATAATTTTGACTGGTCATAAGAACTTCTCAGTCCCACGGAAGACTTCTTTTTCAGCGAGCCTTCTGTGCTGATGATTTGTTTGGCTTCCGAAGCAAAGGTTCCTTGTGCAAAATCAATTTCACGTGCGAATAGCTGCAAATTGTTTTTGCCGGACACAGAATAGAGTAAATAGAATTTACCACCTGTTTCCACGGTGTATTCTATTTTATAGTGCTTAGGAAGATCAGTAAATGTTTTACTTGAAATTTCGCTAAGAGTTGTACTGTTTAGTTTTTGTAAAACTAGTTTTTGACGTTCTGCTTTTACAGAGAGCAGCTCATTTCCATTATAGAAATAATGGTTGTACGGGGCGTCCACACTTGAATAAGGACTTCCAAACGAAACGTTGGATTGGGCCAGGCTTGCATAGGATATGCCAAGCACCGCCAGTAGAAGGAAGGTGATTTTTTTCATGATAGCGGATGATAATTTAATTAGCGGATAAATAATGGTTTAATTTATTTAACCCCGTTTCAATTAACAAGCCTAAATGCTTGACAAACCTTACACGGGAATATTCCAGTCAAAATACAGGAGAGTCTATTTTTTAAAAGAGGGTAGAATAGAAGGTTGATTTGGTAAAATGAGATCAAAAAAAAACAATGCAACCTTTACTTTAAACACAGATGAAATAAATGAGGACTATAAATAAGAAGACCAGCCTCTTTTAAAAAGTAAGGCTCCAAAAATTAAAAGTTGATTAAAATTTTAATCAGAGCAATTGATACTCCCATTTTGGATTGCCTTTATCTCCTGTTGTGTTGTAAAAGTCAATGAAATGAAGTTTGAAGAAATGACCTTTACTGTTTTTTAACAAGTAGCATTTGTTAGGATCTGTTGCATAGGTTGTACCGGAAAATGTTTTCCAATCGTAACCGATCGTATTGATTGCCGATGAAAAAGTATAGTCGTAGGTATCCGGGAAAGAGAGTGCTGTAAAGGATTTGGTGCTTTCTTTTGCTGCTGTTGTATTGTATCGGTTGTGCAAGCAACCCGTTACCAGGTAAGGCATGGTAGGGTTATAGAAAATGTGTGTGTATTGTGAAAAACAAATGTCCCATTGATCTTTCGGCGGCTCTACAGTGACTTGTGAGCCACTTCCTGTAATAGAGAGAAAGGAAAAATTGCAGGCATTGTCTTTTGAAACGTGAAAGGTGATTTCTCCTGTACCATTCATCTTGGCATATTTCACGGTGTATTCTGTGGTATTGACAGCGGTGAAGATCATTTTTCTAAATCCTTGCTGCGCGCCTGTCTCATCGTATCCTCTGTCGATGATGTATACTTCTCCTGCTGTTCTCCAATCTCCTATAGCTGTAGAATCAAGGTTGCCGGAAGGTTCATCCCAACGTTTGCTATTCGCAAAACCAGTGGTATCCGTAACGGCGGAAAAATTGGTATTGTGAGTATTATAGGCATACATGAATTTGGAGGTGTTCAATATGATATGATAACCGCCATCACCTGTTTCAAAACCCAGATCCCAGGAACTTTTGGCTACTTTGCTGATCATGGTATTGGTTTCAAGGCTGTAATAAATTTGCCACTTGTAAGAAGTATTCATGTCTACCGTTGTAGTGATCACGTTGCCTGCATCGTGTATCGGTACAGGTAGTTCTTTGACTTCACAACTGTTCAGCAGCAAGACCTGAAGCATCAGGCAACAAAGTATAGCGATTGTTTTCATTATCGGCTATTGATCAAAATGTCTAGTTTGAGGAAATAAGTTCTGCCCATTCCAACGGATAAGCTGTTAGTACCTGCAGAGTGTGCGCTTCCGGATGCGGAACCGGTAATACTTTTAACGTCGAATAAGTTTTTACTTCCGATGGTAAGGCCCACACGTTTTTGCCAGAAAGATTTTGTGATCGAAAGATCTGCCATGTGATAGGCTTGTATCGTTGTCTGATAAACTTTATCGTCGGCATCTAAAGCAAAGGCATTGAGTGCGCCGTTGTATTTGTAAAACAGGGCAACAGATAGATTTGCTTTTTTGAATTCGTACACAAGATTCGATCGGATCTCCGGAGAATAGGTGAATGTTTCTACATCGCTGGTTTCTGACAAGATGTTGTAGCGGCCAATATAGGAACCGCCGATCACCAGCTTCACGTGTCGAATAGCGAGTTCCGTGTTGACGTTTACTCCTTGTGTTTTGTAAGTGCCAATATTTGTATAGGTGTATTCTGTACCCGTTATTAGAGCTAAGGTGATCAGGTTATGAATCTGATTATAGAAAGCAGAAGCTTCTATTTTATATACTTTCTGATGCTGATTTTTTTGCCATACGGTTGACAAGGTAAAGTTGTCAGAGGATTCTGCTTGCAAGTTGGGATTACCTACAATATTGTGATTGATGTCCACAAAGTAGAAGTATAAATCTTTTACGGAAGGCGCTCTGAATCCTTTGGCATAGGATGCTCTGAATGTAAATTCTCTCACCAGATAGCGGATATTCAAAGAAGGAAGAAGTGGTGCGGTATATGCTGTATTATAAGCATAGCGAAGACCGGGGCGTATGACCAATGCTTTAACCGGACTGTATTCCACACTTCCGAATGCCGCGTAATCTCCTATGGTTTGTTTACTGTTTTTAATGCGGGCACCGTAACCGGTTTCGTTGTTCAGGTCGTAACCCAGTTCATAGTGTAGAGCAGCGGAGTCTTTGATGTAACTGATGCTTCCTCTGCTCATGAATGTTTTGAATTTTGTAGTATCCTGATCACCGCTGTTGGTACTGAGTGTTTCATTCAGATTGGTCAGGTCTTTGAAATAAGTATTTTTCGTCCGTTGAAAATAGTTATAAGAACCGATGACATTGATGTTATAGTTTTTATTCAACTTACCGTTCAGGCTGATCGTATGGTTGATACGCAACGTCCTGTAATAATCATCAAAAGCTGTTTCGTTGTAAGGAAGCCTTGGCGCTCCGCGATTGGTGATCTTTTCATGAAAGACATCTGCTGTATAGCCGAGTTTCACTTCTTTAATCTGACGGCCTAAGAAAAGCGCTCCGAAGTATTGTTCTTTGGGTTTCCAATCTTTAACTCGGGAACTGTCGGCCAGGTTTTTCTTTTCGACGCGAAAGGTAGGGTCATTTTTTTGCCAACCGTCAAAGTAATTGCGACCACCGGATAAGGCAATGCTGTTTTTGTTTTTTTGATAACCGATTCTTCGGGATAGATTGTATTGACCTGAACTTTCGTAGTAAGTATTCAAAGAAGAAGACAAGGTTCGTTTCTGTGATTTTTTAGTGATGACGTTGATGGTTCCGGCCAAGGCATCACTGCCGTAATTCACGGACAATGGGCCTTCTATGATTTCAATGCGTTCTACATTGTTCAGGTTGATTTGTGAAATATCAATGTTGCCGTCTAGCCGTCCAATCACCGGAACGCCATCGACTAATATTTTTACATTCTGTCCGGAAATTCCTTGCAGGCTCATGCTGCTTCCCAATACATTATCCTGAGAGATGCGAACATTCATTTCATTGCTCAGCACATCGCGCAGGTTTTGTGCGCCTTGCAAGTCGATCCTCTTACGATCAATGATTTTTATTTTGTGTACAGATTTTTCCGGGCTGTTAGCAGCGTACTGCGCTGTGATCACTACTTCATTCAGTACAACGGCCTCTGATTTCAGGGAATAGGTTTTATTGGAAAAAGAGTAGAGGGTGTCGTAATACTTTTGATAGCCTACAGATGATATTTCCAGAGCAAGAGGCAATGATGATTGTAGCGTAGAATCCAATGAGACTTTTCCTTTGTCATCGCTCAATAAGACGCCTGCCGTGCGATTGGATAAACTCGTATAAAGAATATGACTTTGAGGAACACCTTCCTTTTCTTCAGAGAGTATAGTAAGCGTCTGTGACAATGCTTGTTTATAACTGAGCAATGAGAAGACCAACCCTAAACAGAATAATTTTGTATTCATAATAAGATCAAAGCATTGGTGAGCAAGCGACATGACAGATAAAAAACTACCTTTCAGTCACCCGGTATTAAAAGAAAAGACCTGCAATGCCGCTACTCGTGTGGATGTGTTAGTTGAAAAGAGAAGCAGGAGTGTGAACTCCTGCTTCTCAACTTATTTCTTAAGGTAAAGAGTAATTGTTTTTTTGATGGCTGCTTTTGCTTCCGCTGAAGGGTAAGGTGCTTTTTTAGCGTATTCATCACCGAGAGCAAATAGTTTTTCGAAGAGAAACTTATCGTCTATTCTTTTTTCCAATTTCAAAGAACCTGATTGAGTATAAATTTCACCCCACACGGCACGAACATCTTTCCAATAGGCTTCATTCTTTGTCCACCAGTCAACACCTGGCTTGCAATTGTAGTCGCCTTTCAAAAACTTTTCCATTCCTTTTTCCCAGCACAATAATTTATCACCGCTTTCAGAACGGATTATTTTTTCATTGTCTTGTTCCAGCACCCATCCGTAATTGGTAAGTTCCATGTTGGAATGTCTTTTCATGACGTTATAATCCTGGCGCTTGGTGATTTCTCTGCGTGGCAAAGGAGCGTCCGCTGTGCTTTCCCAGAAATGACGACCGTCTACGTGTATCCAGGTGCCATAACCTTCGTAACGTGGGCTATCGTCTACCTGAAATACTTTTTGCGTCCAGGTACCTTTTGCCTGTGCCGGAGTGAGCTTTACTTTTTTCCATTCGTTGTCTTTGTAATAGCTCAGGAGATCGGTATTCTCATATACCCAATCCTGGCGCCAGTGTTTGATGATCATGGTATCATTTACAATCAGCAAGTGTTGCAGAACGATTTTCTTTTCTGTGTTTTCCAAAACAGATACTTGTTCTATACCCCAATCAAATTTGCGGTCGTGGTATTTGTAAGCAGTATCGGGAGCGAAGGTTTCAGCAAATTCAAACGTCACTTTATAACATCCTGCGAAAGCCAATATCGCTTCACGGTCTTGTTGTAATTTGTTTTTCTGTGCGAAAGCGGTTGCACACACCATACTGCATAAAGCAAGAGCTAATATTTTTTTCATTATTGAAATGAGTGGGGTAGACTAGTTTTTATTTTTAAAGGTAAAGGCATTACTTATTTGACCATCAGTTTTTGTTGCAACACACCACCGTTTGCAGTGAGGGAAACAACATATAAACCTGTTTTCAAAGAAGAGGTAGAGAACGTATAAGCATTAAGACCTGGTGCAGACTGGATGTTTTCTGTGTACACTACATTACCGGTCAAATCAGATACACTCAATACGGCATTGTTGCTGTTGCTGAAATCATAGAGGACTGTGGCGTTGCCAGAAGCGGTAGGATTGGGATATACCGCTAAGCTTGCTTTGTCAGAAGCTTCTCCGAATACACCGGTTACTGTGCTTACTTTTTGTTGTGTAAAATTGAAGTTACCGGTTGAAGTACCACCGAAGCTTGTAAAATAAAGGGAGTAGATATCACCGTTGCTTTTCTCAATAAAGTAAACCGTATCACTTACTGTTTCCCATGCGAAAGTAGCATTCAGGTATTTCCAATCCCATCCGATGGTATTGATGTCTGAAACAAAAGTTTGAACGGCAGCATCTTGATAAGTAGTTCTGTCGGCTACGTTGCTGGCTTGTGCAGCCGTAACATTTTTGTTTAACAATACACCACCTACCAATTGGTTCGCGGCACCTGGAGTAGCCGAAGAAGGATTGCTTTTGTATAATTCGCTGGTAGAAACATATTGAGTGAACAATAAATCCCATGCTGTATTAGCAGGCTCTCTGTCTATTGCAACATGGTTGGCTAAAGAATAGTAAACAAAATCTTTTGTGCTGTAATCAGCTATGGCAACTGTTGCTGTATGCGGATCAGAGCCATCCAGTTTATCGTACGTGATCGTGTAAGTACCACCTGCGAATGCCAAAGAGAGGTATAGTTTTTTGTACGTATAAGGTATTGAACTGCCATTACCGTAACGGATCACGTAAACTCTTCTTGCGGCAAAACCAGTGTGACTTACGCCATCATAAGTACCCCATCCGTAATCAGGATGTCCTGTACCTGGTTGACTGAATGCTCCAACACCCCATTCGGTATCGCTGTTGTAAAGTTTGGTCCATGTATTAGCCATCCCGGCAGTATCCAGATCAGCGAAATCATCTACCGGAGTGATGGCGTTAGGCGCAACAAACAAAGTTCCTGACTTAGGATTGAAGAGCACAGAAGTCACGATAGGAGAAGAAGTAGAAATGGTTGCGGCCAATGCGATGTCCCAGTTGGTTGCAGATTGTGCTGTTCCTACATTACCGTTTTCAAGGCTGTACCAGATGTTGTTACCATAGGCAGCTCCCATGCTGACGGTGGTAGGTGTTTGTGCCTGCACCTGAGTAAATAGGCTAAGCGTACATAGTAGAGTAGTAATTATTTTTTTCATAAGAATGGGGTTTGATGAATGCTATAGTTTAGAATGATTCCAAACATATTTGATGTGCGCAAACTTCCCCTTTATATGTTTAACTATCAATACAGCTGAGAGGGTAAAAAGCGATACCGCTTTTGAGGTATCAATTGGAAGGAGATTCGATGATGCCTGTTTTGATAGCGTACATCACGAGTTCAGAAGATTTATTGACGCCTAATTTTTTGAGAATGTTCTTGCGGTGTGTGCTGATGGTATGCACACTTAAAAAAAGTTTCTCTGCAATTCTACTATTGGTAAAGCCTTTGGAAATCAGTTCTACAATTTCCACTTCGCGTTGACTGAGTGAAACGCCTTCGCAACTGTCTTCCTGAGGAAAGTGTTTGTTCAATATCGCATCGATGACTTTGCTGCAAACAAATTTTTCTTTCTTGACCGTCGCGTAGATCGCTCCCATCAATTCTTCTTTGTCGCATAACTTCAAGATGTAATTGGAGACACCGTATTCCAATACTTTCAAAATATCATTTTGATTTTGATTGGTGGTGATGACTAATATATTCGTGGCGGAAGAAATTCCATAAACGACTTTAATGTCTTCCGGACTAAAGAAACCGGGGAGTGAATAATCTATGATCACTAAATCGGGTTTGTGACGACGGACCTCTAAAGCCAATTCATGGCTATCGGAGGCTTCACCAACCACGTTAAAACTGCGGTCTGATGCCAGCACAGATTTTAATCCCTCTCTGATTAGAAGATGATTATCGGCCAGTAAGACAGTTGTTTTGAGCGATTGCACAATTTATTTAGAATGATTCTAAACAAAAGTATAGCTTTAATAGGCTAGATCCAATACCTTCTCGAGGGTATTTTGGTTGGAACAAGCATTTATACCAGAACCTCAACAGGATTCTCACAACGAGGAGTTTTTTCCCAGCTGTTGATAAGATGTTGTTCTACAATAAAATAGAGAAATGCTTCCAAAGGCTTAAAAATAAAGAAAAGTAAAAGATGGTCAGTTTTTTGTTTTTGGGAAAGTATAGTCCCCAACATGTATCACATTAAATCATTTATTATGAAAAAGATCGTTGCCATTGTTATCTGCTCCTCTATTGCTACAGCTTTGATGTATTGTTCAACAAAGCAGGAAACTCAATACAGAGAAGAAGTAAAAGCGGACACTGCTAAGATTCATCGGGAAGCAAGAGAATTGAAAGCAGAGATGAAAGAAGGTGTCGAGGAAACCAAACAAGACATAAAAGACGCAGCCGATAAAACAGAAGAAGGTGTGCAGGAAGCCGCGGATAAAACAAAGGCGGAATTAAAAGAGACCAAGGCTGAAGTCAAGGAAGAATGGAAAGAAGACAAAGCGAAAGCAAAGCATGAAGCCCACAAAGCAAAAGAAAAAACAAAAGAAGAGTGGGAGAAAGCGACGGATTAATCTTCGGTCATCAAATAAAAAAGCCATACCTCAATTAGCGGAATGGCTTTTTTGTAGCCAAAGTGTTTTGTAAAGGATTAATGGATTTTTTCTGCTATCCTTTTTCTTTTGCTCGCCCAAAAGAAAAGAAACAAAAGAAAAAGGCGCCACCAAAAGCAATTGGAGAAGACCTGTTGGATCTTTATAGTGCACGTAGTTAATTCGCAAGAATGTCTTCTCCAATCTTTTCCTGGACGCCCGCCGCACTGCGCTTTGTACTAAACGATTCGTGTTAAGGGATTGCCGCCTAATTAGCGGGAGAGTGGTGAAAGCCTGGCCTGAAGGGAACGCCCAAGTAATCGTTAAAAAAATAGCTTGTTTAATGTAGCAATCACATTAAACAAGCTATTTCAAATAAAGCTAATCTTTAATCTTCTTAACTCTCTTCTTTTACTCCTTCTTGCAGACGTTGTGCATTTTCTGCCAAACGAAGTTCTTCAATAAAATTGTTCAATGCTCCATCCATCACGACCGGTAAGTTGTACACGGTATAACCGATGCGGTGATCGGTAACACGGCCTTGCGGGTAATTGTAGGTTCTGATTTTATCCGAACGATCTCCTGATCCCACCATCTCACGACGTTGTGCGCCTACTGTCTCATTGTGCTTTTTCAATTCCAATTCATACAAGCGTGAACGCAATACTTTCAAGGCTTTGTCAAAGTTTTTGATCTGAGACTTTTCATCCTGACATTGCACCACTAAACCGGAAGGAATATGTGTTAAACGAATCGCAGAGTAAGTAGTGTTTACCGATTGTCCACCAGGTCCTGAAGAACAGAACGTATCTTTACGCACATCGTTCAGATCAATTTCTACTTCCACTTCATCCATCTCAGGCAATACGGCTACGCTGGCTGCTGAAGTGTGCACACGACCCTGTGTTTCTGTATTGGGTACACGTTGTACACGGTGTACACCTGATTCGTATTTCATTTTGCCGTACACGTCGTCACCTGCCACGTTGGCAATGACTTCTTTGTATCCGCCGGAAGAACCTTCTGTATAATCGATGATGTCCATTTTCCAGTTTTGTCTTTCGGCAAAACGTTGGTACATCCTGAATACGTCTCCTGCAAAAATAGCGGCTTCGTCTCCGCCTGCTCCTGCGCGTACTTCTATGATGATGTTCTTGCTGTCATTCGGATCTTTAGGGATCAACAACTGTTTGATCTCCTCTTCCATGACCTCTTTCTGAGGGTTCAACAATTCCAATTCTTCTTTGGCCATCTCACGGAAGTCCTGGTCTTTTTCAGTTGCCAACACTTTTTTAGAGCTTTCGATATTGTCCAGAAGATTTTTGTACTCCAAGTATTTAACGACAATTCTATTCAGCTCTTTGTATTCTTTATTCAGAGAGGTATATTTTTTCATGTCAGACATGACATCCGGAGAAACAAGTGCTTCGGATACTTCGTCAAATCTGTTTTTTATGGCTTCCAGCTTATCAAGCATAGCGGTAGGGGTCAATCGATGTGGACTGCAAAGATAATTAGATTTAACATATATTACTCTTTAGACCATAAAGTATCATTCAAATCTTATGAATCATTACTATTTTAAAATCCATAAAGGATTAAAGTATAGTGTAATGTCCAATTATAGAATCATGGTCTGGAGCGAAGGGCAGAGAATCCGTCTGAAAAAAACGCTTTCATTTCCTTTGCTCTTGGTTATAAGGCAAAGCCGGGGCTAAAAGTTCCTGAAAAGAAAAGTGTTGGGAAAAGGATTTATTCAGAGAGGTTCTGAAGGTTTTGAAGATTTTCATCCAGGATAGGACCAATGACCTGATCCATCATCAAAATAACATAACGATTGACCAAATGGAAGCCTACATCTCCTTCCATCATAATACTGACCTCAGTACCGGATGATTTAGGTTCTAAAAGAATGACTCCATGAATGGTGACTTGTTCTTCGTTGAGTTTCAATTCAAAATTTAACGAATGATCTCTCTCACTATCCGTGATGGTGATTTTACCATTGCCCAACTTCTCGCCGTCAAAAGTCATGGTTCCACCGATACCTCTCTCAGGTCCACTGAAACTATACAAAATGGTAGCGTCTTTGCTTTTGTTGAGGATGGTCCACTCAGGCCAACGATCAATCGTGTTGAGGTATGGATAGATACCCGCAGCACTGTTATTGATTCGCATGGTCCTTGTTACTTTAAAAGTTGGAGGCAATGCAAGACCAATGATAGATAACACTACCAGTGCAAACAACAATAGCAACAACCCGTTCCTTAGTCTCCTCATTAAAATAAACTATCAATTTTCATTAACAACATGTGAACTTTACCGTTTATTGGTGATAAAGGTTACATAGAATATTTTCTTTTTCGAAATAATTCAAAATAGTCTTATAAAAATACAAAATATGTTAACAAAACCATCGATTTTGTCTCCCGATGCACACAAAGTATTACTCTGTCATCCTCAATGGTTTGAAGTCATTGACGAGAAAAACGTACACATGCAAGGGCAAAAGGGCAATATTGATAGGGCAAAAGCGCTTTTGCAATGGGAGAAATTAGTTTTTGAATATAAAAAAATTTCCATGGAAGGCGGTCTTTCTCAGGTATCTATTTTACCGGGAGTGGAAGGATTGGAAGATATGGTGTTTGCCGCTAATCAGACTTTCCCGTTTTTAGATCATGGCGGACAAAAAAAGGTGATTATCAGTAATATGAAGCACCCCAACAGGCAAAAGGAAGTAGTGCATTACCGGCAGTTTTTTGAAAATGAAGAATATGAAATCCTGCACCTGCCCAAAGAGCTGTTGTTTGAAGGAATGGGTGATCTGTTGAAAATTCCGGGACAATACCGTTGCCTTTGTGGTCACGGGTTCAGAACAGCTTTTCAAACCATTGGCCATCTGGAGCTATTGACGGATTACGAAATCATACCACTGGAATTGGTGAACCCTAATTTCTATCACCTGGATACGTGCATCACCATCTTAGATAAAGATACGGTGTTGTATACCCCCACTGCTTTTTCAGGAGAAAGCAATGAAAAACTGAAACAGCTTTTTACACATTGTATAGAGGTACCGGAAAAAGAAGCGGCTCATGGTTTTGCTTTGAACATGCATATCATTGCCAATGAACACAAGAAGACGGCCATTATACAAGAAGGGAATACACAAACCGAAACTATTTTAAAACAACTCCATGTAGAGGTAGTGGCTATCGATACATCGGAATACATCAAATCGGGAGGAAGTGTATTTTGTTTAAAGATGATGTATTACTAAGTTTGACTCATGGGGAATTATTCGGAAATCGCAGCGTTAAAAAAAATAGTGATTCATTCTCCCGATCCGGGTATCGCTAAGGTGACTCCGGAATTCGCCACCGATTTTTTGTACGAAGACATTGTGTTCTTCCCTAAGATTCAGGAAGAGCACGCCTCCCTGAAATCATTGATAGAAAATTTCGTGGGACAATTACATTGTCTGGAAATCGCGTCGTTGCTAACCCATGTACTAGAAGACCGCAACATTAAGGAACAGTTTGTCCGGGCACTTTGTGCATTAGAACATATCGCCAATCAACATTCTTTCCTGATGGATCTGAGTGCTCAGCAACTGGCTCAATACAGCATAGAAGGAAACTTGGAGCAGCACGTGTATCCTGTTCCCAATTTGATTTTCACCAGAGACATCGGAAGTGTTGCCGGACCTTTTTTGATTCATGCTACGGCAGCTAAAAAAGCCAGAGCAAGAGAAAGTTTGATTACCTGGTTTGTATTTCATTACCATCCCGAGTTCAGTGCCTGGTCGACTAAAGGATTGATCCTGTCGCCTGCGGATAATTTAGAGGAATTGATTCGCTTTTTATCCATGCCTGATGCCAAGCCACAACTGGAAGGCGGAGACATCATGATGATCAGCCCGAATCATTTATTGATCGGCAGTTCGGAGCGCACCAACGAAAGAGGTATTGCACGCATCAAACAAAAGTTAGCGGAGCAAAGCCATAACATCGAATATTTGTCAGTAGCTTATTTACCGGCTTCACGTTATTGCATGCATTGGGATACGGTATTTACATTTACCAATCATAACGAAGCGGTAGCATATCAGCCTTTACTGAATGATAAAGACACCGTGCCTGTCAAAACCATTTCATTGAAAGAAGATAAGGAGCTGCGATTTAAAAGTTTTCATGACTTTACGGCTCACTTCCTTCCTCAACTGGAATTGATTCCTTGCGGAGATGGTGTATATCCATTTGATCAAAGAGAGCAGTGGACAGACGGTTGCAATTTCTTTGCCTTAAAGCCGGGTGTGATCATAGGTTATGACCGCAATGAAAAGACACTCGAAGCTTTCACGAAGAGAGGTTATCAAACGATTGAAGCCAATGCGTTATTGAAAGCCGGAACACCGCTTCAGTCCTTAGAAAAAACAATCATTACACTCAAGAGCAGTGAATTGTCCAGAGCTCGCGGTGGTCCGCATTGTCTTACTTTTCCTTTAGAACGCGCATGAAATGTATCCACTTTATTTTTATGTGTATCGGTATTGTTTTTTCTGTAAAGGCGCAGGACAGTTTGCGTACCGAAAATCTGGAAGACATTCACATCAAATTTGAATTGCGACAACCGGAATGGAGCAGCGCTCAGATCAAGCAAACCAAATCGGAGTCGACCATTTACACCTACACACGTAAATTGGGGGAGAAAAAAAAAGTACCACAGGCGACCTTATCTGTTTTAGTAGAACACATTAAACCGAGCACCTCTATCCGCGAATATTCCACCAAGGGCTTGCAGTTTTTCCAAAAACAAAACGGATTCAAGCTCAAGAAAACTTTTGTAGATACGGATGGAAATTTTTCCTTGCCTTATACTATTGGTTATGATGCAGAATACATCGATGTTGTAGGTCAAAAGCACCATTTATATATCTTACATACCATAGAATTTAATCATGGGGCGCAGGTAATGATTGATTTCCCAATGGAATATTTTGAGCAGTACGAAGCAGAGCAAACCGCTATTCTTAAATCCTTTCGTTATCAAAGATGATGTATGCCATATACTGTGTCTCCATTCAGACTATCTTTGAATAAAATATAAGGGGCGAAGTTATTCTTGATGAATAAATGCACGTTGCTTTTTTCATAGACAGCGGGTATATGAATCAGATCCAAATTGAATCGGTTTAGAAAAATTGTTACATATTTTTTATCAAGAGCATGTAAAGAAGCTTCTGGGTGAGCTTCTAGGTAAAAGATACAACGACATAAGCTATCCGACTCGTATTGGCTAAATACGTCTTCTTTAAGTCGGGAGACGTACCCCCCCAATATCTTTTTTTGATGCACCATTTGATCCATCAATTGTTCTTTTTGCGGTACGCCCACCACTTTCATTCCGTCTAATACAAACAAGGGTAATGTCATCATAACTTTTCCCGGCTTTTGCTGCAACCATTCATTGACAGGTTGCTGCTTGCTTCGGTTGAGCATCGCATAAGGCATAGGTAAAAATTCAAAAAATGAAACAGCAAGACATAAGAATGGTATTACTGTATACAAAGACTTAGGTAATATACTTTTATAATGTATCCACAAAAAAGCGACAACCATGGGAAGAAAAAGTGAAACCATGAGTACACAGCGTCCAGGAATGCGGATATTATTGATAAAAGGAATAAAATGAACGAAGCCGCTTGGTAAGTAGAAATAACCTTCGTCGAATAGTTTTGCTTCAGGTGTTGTCATCATAACAAAGACCAAGGAGGCGAATACATAAAATTCGAATTGCGGATGTTTGGGTAGGAGTGCTTTTTTCTTGTGTTTAAAGAAAAGGAAAATGTTATAGAAAACAAGCAGAGAGAAAAACCAACCCATGAATATAACGACTTCTGCTTTTGCGCCTGGTCCACTGTATAAAGTGTAGTAAGATCTGGTATTAAAAAAGTTAGAGAAAAAAGAAGGAATAAAAAAACTCAGAAAATCTGGTTGCCACCAGAAAACGGAATTGCAGTCTACATTAAACAACATCAGTTGATTGATGATAATATGACTCAATAAAAAAAATACAACAACAGTGATCCACCGGATTTTGACGGACAGTGAGTAGAACCATTGTTGCAGGTATGGGAAACAAAGATAGAGTCCGCTGAATAGTAAGATATAATACGTGATGTAATAATCGCTAAAAAAAGAACAGATCAACAAAACTATTGAAAGAAGTAAATAAGGAATAGAATATAGAACAGGCAAACGGGATGTTTCAGAAAAACGGAATGTATTGATGAAACAAAGGATATAAAAGGGAATAGGTGCAGTAAGAATCAAATTAAGATGTGTAGCATAATTTGCCATTTTATAAGAGCCGAATGCAAACATAAAACCGGTAAATAAAGACCACGTTATATGTTGCGTTAGTTTTTTACTCAATAGATATGCTCCGATACCTGATAAGACAAATTGCAAATAAGTCATTACGTTCACAGCCACGTAAGGATTTTTAAACAGCAAGGCAAACACATTGACTATCGGTGTATAGGTATGTAATAAAAGATCTGTGCCTAAAGGATAGCAGATATAGTTTGTATAAAATAGCGGCTGTTGATGGACTAAGTTATCGCGGAAAATGAAAATATTCCAAAGGTATTGCGCGGAATCGCCGCCCTCATAACCACTTACGTGTGTGGAGAAAACATTCACAAGCGGGTATGTATAAATAATGAATACAAAAGTATAGAATAGCAAGGCAAGCAAAATGCCTAAAGCAGGATGTGAAAACACCTTCTTCATTTTTGTAATCATTTTTAAAAAACTATATTGAGGTTAAAGATACTTTATATGCCGCAAATCAGCAAGCTATCCATTATCCTCCCCGTTTTTAATGAAGCATTAACCGTTCATATAATATTGGATAAAGTAAAGAATATACAATTGATTGCAGGTATTCAAAAGGAAGTAGTAGTAATAAACGATTGTTCCACAGATGATACGTTACAAGTGATTCATGGTTATATGAAGCGCAATGAGGAGATGAAAATTAAATTGATTTCACACTCAGTTAACCAAGGTAAAGGAGCTGCTTTACACACCGGCATTCAACAGGCCACAGGAGAATACCTGATCATTCAGGATGCAGATCTGGAATATGATCCAAGAGAGTACAACGACTTACTCAAACCGGTAGTAGAAGGGTTTGCCGATGTGGTGTATGGCTCCCGTTTCACAGGAAGCAACCCGCACCGTATTTTATTTTTCTGGCATACCATTGGAAATAAATTTTTGACTTTTCTTTCCAACCTGCTCACCAACCTCAACCTGACAGACATGGAAACCTGCTACAAGTTGTTTGATACGAAGATGATTCAGTCGTTGGTACTCAAAGAAAAACGTTTTGGTTTCGAACCGGAAGTGACGGCAAAAATTTCACGCATTAAAAACGTTCGACTATATGAAGTGGGTATTTCCTATTACGGCAGAACGTACGAAGAAGGAAAGAAGATCAATTGGAAGGATGGGGTGTGGGCGATTTACTGTATTATAAAGTACAATCTATTTGGTTAGCCAAAGAAGAGATGAGAGATGTGAAATGAGAGATGATTTTGTATAAAAAAAGCCTGCTAGATTTCTAGCAGGCTTTTTATTTTATAGAGATGATTCAAAATTTCTCTTTTCTCATCTCACATTTCTCATCTCACAAATTACAATCCCATTTTCTCGTAAGCATTGTCTGAGTTCAAGTCAACGAATGCGTCTTTCAAACGAGCGACAAACGTATCTTCACCTTTTCTCAACCATACACGTGGATCGTAGAATTTCTTGTTCGGCTGATCAGCACCTTTAGGGTTACCCAATTGACCTTGCAAGTACGCTTCGTTTGTTTTGTAGTAACCAAGGATACCTTCCCAGAATGCCCATTGCAAATCTGTGTCGATGTTCATTTTGATTACTCCGTAAGAGATGCCTTCTCTGATGTGCTCTCTGGAAGAACCGCTACCACCGTGGAATACGAAGTTGATCGGATCAGGAGTAGACGTGTTGAATTTTTTAGCGACGAAGTCCTGAGAGTTTTTCAAGATTTTCGGCTCCAATTTCACGCTACCGGATTTGTATACACCGTGTACGTTACCGAATGCCGCAGCAATGGTAAAGTTCGGACTGATTTTGCTCAATTCTTCGTAAGCATAAGATACTTCTTCCGGTTGAGTGTATAGTTTAGAGTTGTCTATGTCAGAGTTGTCTACACCGTCTTCTTCGCCACCCGTTACACCCAATTCAATTTCAAGGTGCATACCGATTTTGCTCATTCTCTCCAGATACTTTTTGCAGATCTCAATGTTTTCGTGCAAAGGTTCTTCAGAAAGATCCAACATGTGAGAAGAGAACAAAGGCTTACCGTGTGCTTTGTAGAATTTTTCACCTGCATCTAACAAACCGTCGATCCAAGGTAATAATTTTTTAGCCGCGTGGTCTGTGTGCAATACAACTGCTACGTCGTATACTTCAGCCAATTGGTGAATATGATGAGCACCAGAAATCGCACCGGCGATAGATGCTTGTTGTTTGTCGTTTGGTAAAGATTTACCAGCATAAAATTGACCACCTCCGTTAGAGAATTGAATGATCACTGGAGAGTTGACAGCTTTTGCTGCTTCTAGTACTGCGTTAACAGAGTTCGTACTTACTACGTTTACAGCAGGAAATGCCAATTGTGCTTTTTTAGCAGCAGTGTACAATTTAGTCAGGTCGTTACCTGTGATGACACCTTTCAATGCCGTTTGTGTGTTTTCAGCCATATTTGTTTTAAATAAATTGAGTGCAATGGAAGGTCAAATATACGAAAAGCCTAACAAAATTCACTGCTTTTAACCGCGCAAGACTCTTTTATCCGTAAATTAGACCAAAACCTATTTTATGCGGCTGATTTCGCATCCTGTTCTGTGCAATTACTACCTGACCTACCGTTGCAATGCGGCTTGTGGTTTTTGTGACATTTGGGAAAAACCATCGCCGTATATCACCCTGGAACAAGCCGAGCAAAATTTTAAGGCACTCAAAAAACTAGGAGTCAAGGTGATAGACTTTACCGGTGGAGAACCGCTCCTTCACCGTGACCTGGCGGCCATTTTAAAACTGGCCAAATCCATGGGATTCATCACCACAGTGACCAGCAATGGGATGTTGTATCCTAAAAGAGCGGAAGAACTGAAAGGCCTGATCGATATGCTCCATTTTTCATTGGACGCAGCCGATGCGGCTACACATGACGAAATGAGAAAAGCACCTTGTTTTGATTTTGTCATGCAATCCATTGAGATCGCTAAGTCCTTAGGAGAAAAACCGGATATCTTATTTACTGCTTTCGGTGACAACATCAGTCATTTGGAAAAAGTGTATCAGAACATTACACTACCCAATGATTTGCTGCTCATCATCAATCCATCTTTTGAATACAATCAGGTAGAAACAGGTGGCGGTCTGACCGCTGCACAGCTGAAGACCCTTAGACAATGGGGACGCAAGCCGATGGTCTATTTGAATGAAGCGTTCATTAAATTGAGAGTAGACGGAGGCAACCAGGTACAAGATCCGATCTGCAAAGCGGCGAGTACAACCTTGGTGATCTCTCCGGAAAATAAATTGGTCTTGCCTTGCTATCACCTCGGCACCAAATCCTTTGACATCAACGACAACCTCTACGAACTCTATCACTCCGATGAAGTGCAGCAACTCGTGGCGCTAGAAGGCAAACTACCCGAATGCCAGGGCTGTACCATCAACTGCTATATGCAGCCTTCTTTTGCCGTAAAGATGAATCGCTATTGGTGGAGTGCATTGCCGAGTACGATTAAATACAATCGGATCAAGGGGACCTGGAAACAACTGTTTTAGGTGAGCAGTGAAGGGTGAATAGTGAAGGGTAAGTACTGACTGTAAAGAATTTGCTGTATAGATAGATAGTGGATAAATTCTACTACTGTTCACCCTTGACCCTTCACTGCTCACCATTTTATTTCTTAGCTTTACTTCACAACAACATTCCGTCCTCTATGAATCTTCGGATTTTCTTCGACATCGTAAAAACAGACGTTCCTGCGCACATCAAGAACGATGTTTCCAGTTTATACAACCACATCATCCGTTACGAAGAGAATTTCCCTTCACTCGATTATGCAGACATTGCCATCATCGGACTGACAGAGGAAAAGGGTGCTGCCGATGCAGAAGGTGTGAGCAAAGCGGCGGATGCGGTGAGAGAAAAACTGTACGCGTTGAAAAAAGGAACCGGTGCGTACCGCATTGTGGACCTGGGCAATTTGCGTTGCGGCATTAATATCGACGAGAGTTACAAACGCATCAAAGAAGTTTGTGAAGTATTGCTGAACAAAAACATCATTCCCGTATTGATCGGAAGTACACACGACATGGACATCGGGCAATACATGGGTTATGAAGGCACGGGAAAGTTTGTGAGCATGGTCAACGTGGATGCGTCCATCGACATGTACACACACAGCGAAGACCGCAGCCGTCAGCACGTACACCATTTGCTGACACATGAGCCCAATATTTTATTCAACTACAGCCACATTGCTTATCAAACGTACTTCACCGATCAGGAGATCCTGGGGGTATTGGAGAAGTTGTATTTTGAAATGTACCGCGTGGGTCAGGTGCGCAAGAACATCGAAGAGTTTGAGCCCGTGATCCGTGATGCGGATATGATCAGTTTTGACATCAGCGCCATTCGGCAGAGCGACGCACCGGGTAATAAGAATACACACCCTTTTGGATTGAGCGGTGAAGAGGCTTGTCAGATCTGTTGGTATGCGGGCTTGAGTAACAAACTTTCGTCCATTGGTTTTTACGAATACAATCCGCTGGAAGACATCAAAGGTCAAACCGCTTCGGTCATTGCTACTATGATCTGGTATTTCATCGAAGGCTTTTACAGCCGCCATGCAGAATCACCGGATTTCAATACACAGAAATACAACAAGTACTACGTAGCACTGAGCAGCGAACCGCATCAGTTGGTTTTTTATAAACACCTCAACAGTGAGAAGTGGTGGATGGAAGTTCCTTTTCCGGAAAGCAAATCCAACATGGCGCGTAACTCTATTGTGCCTTGTAGTTATGAGGATTACATGACAGCGAATAGAGGGGAATTGCCGAATAGATGGTTGTTGACGCATGCGAAATTGATTTAGTGAAGGGTGAGTGGTGAAGAGTGAAGGGTAAATGATGATACTCTTCACTCTTCACCACTCACTCTTCACTCTTTACCCACCTAACTCCATGGAAAACAGCGCACTCCCGGAATACACCCACTCTCAGTTAGCGTCAAGAAACGGCACCGACCGGGACGAGATCTGGGTAGCCTATAAAGGACTCATTTATGAATTGAATAAATCAAGGATGTGGAGGAACGGGCTTCATTATGAGCACATGGCAGGCCAAGACCTCACAGCTGAAATGGAATCGGCTCCGCACAACGAAAATGTCTTTGATAAGTTTAAAATAGTGGGTAAATTGAAAACCTAATTCTAGACTTCTCCTTTTAATCTAATTACACATGATTGCCATCGTTGACAGTGGTTCTACCAAATCGAGTTGGGTTTTTGTAGACGAAAACAATAACAAACACAACTACAGAACAATTGGTTTTAACCCTTACTACCAGACTTCTGATGATATTTACCAGGCGCTTCAAAAGGAATTGATTTCCCAGTTGGACCCGAGTAAAAAAGTAGACCAGATCTATTTCTACGGTGCAGGTTGTGAAGGCAAAGCACAACAAGATATTGTGGCTCAGGCCTTGAAAAAAGCATTTCCTCACAGTCAGATTCATGTAGACCATGACTTGATCGCTGCTTGTCGTGCGGTATTGGGTGACAAACCCGGTATTGCTTGCATCGCGGGTACAGGTTCTAATACGTGTCATTACGATGGTAAAGACATTACATTGAATGTAAACTCTCTGGGTTTGTATTTAGGCGATGAAGGCAGCGGTGGTTACTTAGGTAAATTGGTCGTGCGTGATTACATCCGCGAAGCCATGCCGAAGTCTGTGCGTGATAAATTCGAAGCGTTTACGAGCGATCGTCACGCCGATATTTTTGACAAAGTATATACTAAACCTTTCCCCAACAGATACCTGGCTTCTTTAGCTCCGTTTGTGATTTACAATCAGGACGAGCCGTATTTGTTTGACCTGGCGTATGAGAACTTCAGTTTGTTGTTCAAGAACTGTATCGTAAAATACGACAACTACCAAAACCTTCCGATCCGTTTCATCGGTTCTGTTGCGGCGCACTTGAAACCTGTATTGGATAAAGTAGCGAAAGAACACAACGTAACGATTGACATGGTGATGGGTAATCCTATGGAAGCATTGACAGAATACCACATTAAAAAGAAATAAATTTCCTATGTCAGGGACAGAGTCATCCTCTCGTTACAACGCCTTAGAAAAAATGCCGGTAGGCGAAATTCTAAAAGGCATGAATACCGAAGATCAATCTGTACCACTGGTCGTGGAACAAGCCTTGCCTTCTATCGAAAAACTCGTTCAAGCCTTAACGGTGCGAATGAAAAACGGTGGAAGGCTTTTTTATATCGGTGCAGGTACTAGCGGGCGCTTAGGCGTAGTGGATGCATCGGAATGTCCGCCTACGTTTGGCGTTCCTTTCGACCTGGTCATCGGCATCATTGCCGGTGGTGACAGCGCGATCCGTAAAGCGGTAGAATTTGCCGAAGACGACGCGGAGCAAGCCTGGAAAGACATGCAGGCTTTCAACATCAATGAAAAAGATTTTGTAATCGGCATTGCCGCATCCGGCAGAACGCCTTATGTGATCGGTGGTTTAGAAGCCGCGAGAAAACACGGATTGCAAACGGGTTGTGTCGTATGCAACCTTGATTCTGCTGTCGCGAAAGTTTCCGATTTTCCGGTGGAAGTAAATACCGGTCCTGAATTTTTAACAGGCTCGACAAGATTGAAAGCAGGTACTGCACAGAAGCTGGTCCTCAACATGATCACCACGGCTGTGATGATTCAATTGGGAAAAGTGAAAGGCAATAAGATGGTGGACATGCAGCTCTCCAATCACAAACTCGTGAAGCGAGGCATTGGCATGATTATGGAAGAAATCAATGTCAGCGAAGCAGAAGCAGAAGCCTTGTTAACGAAAGAAGGCAGTGTGCGTAAAGCTGTGGAGTGGTATCACAAGCATGCAGGACATTGAACCATATTACAACTGGGAGAAATTTTATAGTTCCAACAAGGACAAGCGTTCTCCTTTTTATAAAGCCCATTACAATCTTCAACAATACGAGAATACCATTTACGGGTATTACATTCATCCCCTCTGGGACTTCATCGGTTCCGAAACACTCTACGTTAAAATCCTCTACGCCGATTACGACAAGAAATGCTGCATCATAGAATTGATGGGCGAATGGAACGATACGTTACACAACGACATCATGCATTTGAAACGCAACGTCATTGATCTGTTGGTAAGCGAAGGATTGAATAAATTTATTCTGATCGGAGAAAATATTTTGAACTTCCACGGTTCCGACGATTCGTATTATGAAGAATGGTTTGAAGACGTAGAAGAAGGCTGGATCGCCGGAGTAAATTTCAGAGAACATGTGACATCCGAATGGAAAAAATTCAACCTCGATTATTACATCAATTACGGCGGCGAGCTGGATCATGAGAATTGGCGGACGCTTACGCCGGATGTGTTTTTTGAGCGGGTGAATGGGGCGATAACGAAACGGATTTCTTGATGGAGTGAAAAGTGAACGGTGAAGAGTGAGCAAAAATATAAACCACACTCTTTAGTCCCCGCAGGGTCTCCTGAAAGGGACCCTGCGATCTTGAATGCTCCGAGTTCTCGTCTATCAAGAAACTCGCAGGGTCCTCTGCGAGAGACCCTGCGGGGACTAAGATCTTAACTCGTCCCTCGTCCCTCCTCGCTAAATAATTGCCCCTGCAACACCTTCACCTCCGCCGCCTGCGAGATATAATAGCGGTGTCCGTTTTTCACTTCCACACACAAGGCCCTGGTCCGCATCGTTTTTTCTTTGCGGAAAATACGTTTGCCGAAAACGAAAGAAGCACCGACGGGTACATCGGAAAGGAACAGTTGAAAATCCTGTTTGGCATCGTACTTCGCCAGGGCTTTGTACAGCGCCGGATCGGAACAGGAAGAAGCGCCGGGGGAAATCATGTAATCGTGCAAGGGAATCAATACATCATCCGGAAGAATATCCTCTTTCATCAAGGGGTACATGACTTCTCTGAAGCAAGCTTTCCATTCTTCACCGTGCGGTTTGATACGGTACCCGTGGCGTATGCCGGCTACCATGTGAGCGACTTCGTGAATGTAGGTAACCAGAAAAGAGTAGCTGTTGAGGTCTTTGTTGACCGTGATCTTATGGCGTTTGACGGCAGAGCTGTACCAGTAGTCCCCGAGTTTGGAAGAACGGGAGCGGGCCAGTTTGAATTCGAATCCTAAACGGATCCAGAGGTTCGCACAATAGGTAGCAGATGATTCGGGCACAAACTTGGCAAAGAGCTTTTGTGCCGTGTGTGGTTCCATGCCCAAAAATAAAAAAAGCCCCTCTCAAATGAAAGGGGCTCTTCGTTCTTCTTTCGAAGAAAGCAGTTACTAGTGAGCAGCTGGAGCAGCAGCTTTAGTAGTGTCAGCTGGAGCAACAGCAGTAGTGTCAACACTAGCAGTAGTGTCAGCAGGTACAGCAGTCAACGTGTCAACAGCAGCAGTAGTGTCAGCAGTAGCAGCAGATTCATCAGATTTTGCACCGCAAGAAGCTAAAGTCATAACAGTAGCAACAGATAATAAAGCGAATAATTTTCTCATTGTGTTATATTTTATTAGTTTAAACTGAATGACAAAAATATACAATATTTTTGTCTGGTAAAGGATTAACCTTAATTTTTTTTACTTTTTTCTAAAAACCACGTTTATCGGAACCCCGTCAAAGCCAAAATGCAGGCGAATTTTATTGGTAAGGTATCTTTCATAAGGCTCCCTGATGTATTGAGGCGAATTACAGAAAAAGGCA
>JAQBNS010000113.1 GCA_028288405.1 Chitinophagaceae bacterium | reverse complement strand
TCCGAAAGCACTGAAAACAGCAGCCGTAAAACAGGAAGCGCCTCGTTCAACCAATCCTGCTGATGATAAGCAAATCAAAAAACTAAAAAAAGAAATCACAGCGATTGAAATTGAAATCGAAGAATTGGAAAAAGAAATCAAGCTTGTAGAAGACAAACTGGCTTCTGAAGAGGTATATAAACAAGAAGCTGAACTAAGATTTTATAGTGAAAAACATGCCGCTCTAAATCCCGTATTGATCCGCAAACAGAACGACTGGGAAAATAAAATGATGGAGCTCGAAAAGTTTTAATAAAAAAAACAAAAGCGGAGAAGAACCTCCGCTTTATTTTTATAATTTAAGCATTATATAGAATTCAGTGATAAAATAGTGATGATGATTAAGGTGTATTGAGCACGGAATAATGTTGTAGAATTTGGGCGTGCCCCTGCGGGTCGGGCTATCCGTTCCAAGTCCTCGCTCGAAACAAACTAAATGTATAAACGAGCTTCTTCCTCGCTGCGGGCTTTCCACTCCTATCCCTCACGCGTCGTTACTTCACGAATTTTCCCCGATCAATACTTTAATGTTTTCCCTTTCGTTAAAAGCTTATAACGAGTAAATATGAACAAACTATTTAAGTCCTTTCTTGTTGCTTGTCTTATTGGTATTTCCTTCGGTAACGCACAGGCAGACATTCCGATTTTAGATGCCATTTATAAATCTACTATCAAGACTGTACAGTTTTACTCTCGTACAGCAGATACAGCCATCATGCCTGTTACCTACATCAGCAGTCAGGACTTATCCTTGGAGTTTGATGAACTGGTAGACGAAGCGGACTCTTACTATTTCAAGATCATACATTGCAATGCAGATTGGCAACCTTCCAATTTAAAGAGCATCCAATACATGAGAGACTTCAATGAAATATTTATACAAAGCCGTCAATTTTCTACCGCAACAAAAGTACCTTTTACACATTACACCGCTATCATACCGCCCATGTTGGTGAGTGGAAATTTTTTCATCAAAGTATACGAGGAAGGCAATGAAAACAATGTATTGCTGACGCGTAGATTCATGATAGTTGAAAATCGAATCACCGTTGATGGACGTGCCGGATTCCCAAACAATACTTCTAAGTTGAAAACTCATCAGATGGTGAGTTTCAATATTAATTATTCCGGTTATTACATAGTTAACCCAGCGGTACAACTAAAAGTATTCATACGCCAGAACTATGACTGGCGAACAATGACTCCCGCATTGGCTCCTTTGTATATCAGAGAAGACATCATGCAACTGGACTACACCTTTTACAATGATGTAACGACATTCCAAGGAGGCAATGAATACCGTTATTTCGACATGCGCAGTTTTTATTTCGGAGGGTTCAACGTGGGTAGAATTATCAAGACAAAAGACAGCACAACCAAAGTATCATTAGCCATTGACAAAACCCGGGCTTCAAATACCTACATACTCTGGAACGATCTGAATGGACGTTACTTCATTCAAAATTATGAAACAGGAGGAACACGAATAGAACCAGATTATGGCTATGTAACCTTTACATTGGAAACCAACGAAATGCCAGGAGCCAATGTATACGTTTATGGAGCATTAAGCAATTGGGAACTGGCACCGGAAAACAGGATGACATACAACACAGAAGACGGAGCCTACGAAGCACGATTGCTATTGAAGCAAGGCATCTACAACTACCGCTATTTTGCGTCGGGAAAAGGCATGGATGAAAATTACTACGAAGGCAATTACAGTGCAACGGAAAATGTATACGATGTTATTGTATACTACCGTATTCCTGGAGAATTTTATGATCGAATTATAGGTTACCAAACCATGAACACGGTCGGTAATACAAACTTCAACAGGTAACGCTTATTTAATCTCGTATGCCGTTACGCGTTGGTTTGGATCTGCATTAGCGATGTCCAACATACCAAAACCTCTTTCAGCCAATACGCCGATACCCGCATTGAATACAAACTTCTGTACTTCCGGATCTGCATATAAAGTGAAAGGGAAAGTATATCCTCTTACTTCCGCCTTGTTACCTTCAAAGTAAACCGGGAAAATACGAGCAAATTTTTTCTCTTCGTTTTTGATTTTACCAAGGTAATCTGCATCCGGCACCAATTGAAATTTAAAGAACGCAGCCAACTGGTCTTGTGTATAACCAGCCTTTTCCATTCTCATCATCGTGCTTTCAAACAAGTGATCAGAAAATTCGTCTAACGTAGGACTAACAAATCTTTTTGCGTCAATACCTCCTTCACTTGGATGAACGATAGATAGCGGAGAAAGACAAATGAATTTTGTTTCATTGGTCAATACCGGAACCTGTTCCATGTCCACATTCATAGGATTAAGTTCTAATCTTCCGATCATGACTTCTTCCTGTGTGAAAATACCTTTGATCACTGAATCAATTAATTCTTTGTCAATGGAAGAAAAAACCAAAGTGACTTTGCTGGAATAGAAATGCAATCCATCTTTTCCAACTCTAGTTTGTCCTTTCAATGCAGAGAAATTATAATTGTCTGCCGTCTTACCAATGGAGCTCTCGTATCGCTCAATGTAAGGCTGCACAAACTCGTGTATCAAATACTGATGGTGAAAAGGAACATAAGCTCCTTTATTTTTTAAACCAAAAATTATTCTTACTCTCACGACTTTATCTGTTTAAAAAAAAATATTTAAAATATACTTCTGATTTATCCCTAACAACAAAACTACAAAATTCGTTTCAAAGTTTAAACATTGAATCTAAAATGCATGATGTCGCCATCCTCTACCAGGTATTCTTTGCCTTCAATAGAGCTTTTCCCGTTCTCGCGACAGGCAACTTCTGTTTTGAACTGCTGGAAGTCTCTTAACTTGATGACTTCCGCTTTAATAAACCCTTTTTCAAAATCTGTATGAATCACCCCAGCGGCCTGAGGAGCTTTCCATCCTTTCTTGATCGTCCAAGCCCTTACTTCTTTAACACCTGCGGTGAAGTAGGTGATCAAGTTTAGCAGAGCGAAAGACGACTTGATCAGTTTGTTCAATCCCGAATCGGTTAACTTGTATTCTTGCAAAAACAATGCCCTTTCCTCCTGATCTGTCAGCTCTGCAATCTGTGCTTCAATAGCTGCACACAAGATGATTACATCTGCATGCTCTGCTGCTACATTAGCTTTCAGTTGCTCTACATAGATGTTTCCATCAGGCAAAGACTTCTCATCTACATTGGCTACATAGATTACTTTTTTGATCGTAAGTAAGTGTATATCATCCACTACCTTCTTATCTTCCTCGTCAAGATCTAGGCTTCTGGCACTTTTACCTTCTAACAAATGATTTTTAAAAAGCATCAAATTGGAAAGTTCCTTCTTTGCTTTTGCATCACCAGCTTTAGCAGCTTTTTCTACTTTTGCTATTTTCTTCTCTACGGAATCCAAGTCTTTCAACTGCAGTTCCGTATCGATGATTTCTTTATCTGCAACAGGATCGACTTTACCCGCTACGTGTACTACGTTGTCGTCTTCGAAACAACGAACCACATGAATGATAGCATCTACCTCTCTGATGTTGGCGAGGAATTTATTACCCAAACCTTCACCCTTAGAGGCACCTTTTACCAAACCTGCAATATCAACAAACTCGATGACTGCTGGCAATACCCTTTCTGGATGAACTAACAATTCCAATGTCTCCAAACGCTCGTCAGGAACTGTAACAACTCCTACATTTGGTTCTATTGTACAAAACGGATAGTTAGCTGCTTCCGCTTTGGCATTTGATAAGGCATTAAAAAGGGTTGACTTACCTACATTAGGTAATCCTACTATCCCGCACTGCAAACCCATTATTTCACAATAGTTATATATTCTTTACAAAAATAGGACACTCTTTGTTAAAAAGAGCTCTGAAGTAACAAAAATGAAAAAAAGCTTCTTTATTTGAGAGTCCCTGGGTTATTCCCATTTTAATTCAGTATCACCATTTGCGGTATTTTCTTCTTCTTCCGCCGGTTGGTTAAATTTTTCGAAGTCTACATCAGGTAAAAGTTCTGTCTTCACATGATCAATGGTTTGCTGCAATGCTTCCAGGAACTTACCAAAGTCTTCCTTGTAAAGAAAAATCTTGTGTTTTTCATAAAAAAAACCATCGTCCTTAAACCTCTTTTTACTTTCGGTAATCGTCAAGTAATAATCGTTGGAACGAGTGGATTTAATGTCAAAAAAATAAGTTCGCTTCCCTGCCTTTACTCGCTTAGAGTAAATTTCAACGTGCTCCTTGTCTTTGTTCTCTTCCACGGTACTCTAAAATTTTATAGGTTATAAAATGTAAGTAAATGTAATTTTTTTTAATTAAGTTTCAAATAAATTAGCTATTCCCTTCGAATAGCACAAATTAGAAGTGTAAATCAGGGCAATTTAATTACTTAATACCCCAAAAAGCCTATTACAAGCTGACGTAATGAATATTAACTTAGAAGACATTTCAATATTCAAGCATTTGGACCTACTTGCCCGCAAGCAGGTGGAAGGGTTCATTACGGGGCTTCATCAATCTCCTTTTCATGGATTTTCGGTTGAATTCGCAGAACATCGCATCTATAACCCGGGAGAAAGCACCAGACACATCGATTGGAAAGTATTCGCCAAAACTGACCGGTTGTATACCAAACGCTATGAAGAAGAAACGAACTTACGTTGTTATGTGTTGATGGACGTATCAGGCTCCATGTATTATCCGCAGGAAAATCATCTTAAAATCAGGTTTAGTGCTTTGGCTGTTGCTTGTCTGCTACAGTTATTTCAAAAACAACGTGACGCTTTTGGCATTGCGACCTTCTCCGATCAGATTCAATTTCAAAGTCCTCTTAAAAGTACCGGAACACATCTGAACCAGCTCATTTCCATACTTGAAAACACAGTGACCCATCCTCCTGTTCATAGCACCCAAACAGTGGTCAGTAAAGCGATACAAAACATCGCAGATCAA
Source organism: Chitinophagaceae bacterium (assembly GCA_028288405.1). GTDB lineage: Bacteria > Bacteroidota > Bacteroidia > Cytophagales > Cytophagaceae > JACMQM01. The sequence goes on along the minus strand of JAQBNS010000113.1, from coordinate 4,708 downwards.
ATCGGGCGAAGAGCCATGGTGATTGTGTTCTCAGACATGTTTGAACAAGAAAATATTGAAGAAGTATTTTTAGCTTTACGTAATTTAAAACATAACAAACACGAAGTACTGGTTTTTCATACCATAGATAAATCAACAGAGTTTGATTTTGCTTTTGAAAATAGACCGTATGAATTCATTGACATTGAAACAAAAGAAAAAGTAAAATTACATCCGATCCAAATCCGTCAACAATATCAGGAGAAGATGAAACAACTGATGTTTGATATCTATGAAAAATGTGCTCAATATAAGATAGATCTTATAGAATGCGACGTACGTAAACCGGTAGACCAGGTCTTAATGCCCTACCTGGTGAAGCGCACAAAGATGCTTGTTTAAATGACTCCAATTAATCTTTTTAGCTTATGAACCAGAAACATGTCAAGAAAGCATTTATAATAGATGATGATGAAGCCATCAACTTTGTCACGAAAAAGCTTCTTGCAAACTTTGACAAAGATTGTGAAGTCACTACTTTTTCCAAACCGATGGAGGCTTTGGAAAAGTTAAAGGAAATACTTACTGCTTCGCAGCCCCTACCAGATGTACTTTTGCTGGATATCAATATGCCTAAGATGAATGGCTTTGAGTTTTTGCAAAAAATGCGTGAAGAAGGATTGAGTAAAAAAATTCAAGTCATCATGTATACCTCTTCCGTTAACCCGGACGACAAAAAACAATCTGCAGGATACGATAATGTGATCGGCTACATGGAAAAACCATTTAGCGCACAAGCGTATGGAAAGATATTGGAGATGACCTACAACAGATAAAAGTTGTTAGTTGTTAGTTGTTAGTTGTTAGTTGTTAGTTGTTAGTTGTTAGTTGTTAGTTTAAAACAAAAAACTTATAAAAATAAAAGAGCCAGATTTCATCTGGCTCTTTTTGTTGTGGATCTATATACTGATCACTGTCCGCTGACAACTGACCACTACTTTTTTATTATGCTTTTACACTTGCTCTGATGATGTTCAATGCGCCACCTGCTTTGAACCACTCAATTTGTTGTTCGTTGTAAGTATGGTTGGCTTTGATCTCATCCACTGATCCGTCTTTGTGAGTAAAACGAAGTGTCAATGGAACATTAGGAGCAAAAGAAGTCAACCCAAGAATATCGATGGTATCATCTTCCTGAATTTTATTGTAGTCTTCTTTGTCAGCGAATGTTAAACCCAACATGCCTTGTTTCTTCAAGTTGGTTTCGTGGATACGAGCAAATGATTTTACCAATACAGCACGTACGCCCAAGTGACGGGGTTCCATAGCCGCATGTTCACGAGAAGAACCTTCTCCATAGTTTTCGTCACCGACAACAATGGTACCGATATTAGCCGCTTTGTATGCGCGTTGCGTAGCAGGTACCGGAGCGTATTGACCAGACAACTGATTTTTCACACTGTCTGTTTTATCGTTGAAGAAGTTTACCGCACCAATCAACATGTTATTAGAAATATTATCCAAGTGACCACGGTATTTCAACCAAGGACCAGCCATAGAAATATGATCTGTCGTACATTTTCCTTTCGCCTTGATCAACAATTTCAAACCTTTCAAATCCGTACCTTCCCAGGCGGAGAATGGATCCAGCAATTGCAAACGATCAGATGTTGGAGATACCGCTACTGTAATACCAGAACCATCAGCAGCCGGAGCTTGGAAACCTGCATCTTCTACAGCGAAACCTTTAGAAGGCAATTCATCACCTTTTGGAGGATCTAATTTTACTTGTTCACCTTTGTTGTTGGTCAATGTATCCGTCAACGGATTGAAACCTAAACTACCGGCAATAGCCATTGCTGCTACGATTTCAGGAGAAGCAACGAATGCATAGGTGTTAGGGTTACCATCTGCACGCTTAGCGAAGTTACGGTTGAAAGAGTGAATGATCGTATTTTTCTGTGCTTTCTCAGCACCTACACGATCCCACATACCGATACAAGGTCCGCAGGCATTGGTAAAGATGGTTGCTTTTAAGTCAGAGAAGATACCCAACAATCCATCTCTTTCCGCTGTGTAGCGTACTTGTTCAGAACCTGGGTTGATACCGAATTCTGCTTTAGTGGCTAAGCCTTTATCGATCGCTTGTTTAGCGATAGAAGAAGAACGAGCCAAATCTTCATAAGAAGAGTTCGTACAAGAACCGATCAATCCCCATTCGATATTTAGAGGCCAGCCGTTTTTAACAGCTTCTTCTTTCAATTTAGAAATAGGTGTTGCCAAATCCGGAGTGAAAGGACCGTTGACATGCGGTTCCAATTCAGACAAGTTGATTTCAATCACCTGATCAAAATACTTTTCAGGATTAGCGTACACTTCCGGATCCGCTGTCAAATGAGCTTTCACACCGTTTGCCAAATCCGCTACATCGTTACGACCTGAAGAACGCAAGTAACGTTCCATTGATTCATCGTAACCAAATGTAGAAGTCGTAGCACCGATTTCAGCTCCCATGTTACAGATCGTACCTTTGCCCGTGCAAGACAACGAAATCGCACCATCACCAAAATATTCTACTACAGCACCAGTACCACCTTTTACAGTAAGGATACCAGCCACTTTCAAAATAACATCTTTAGCAGCAGTCCAACCGGATAGTTTACCAGTCAACTTTATACCAATCAATTTAGGAAACTTCAGCTCCCAAGGTAAACCAGCCATCACGTCGCAAGCATCTGCTCCACCGACACCGATAGCCAACATACCCAAGCCTCCGGCATTCACAGTATGAGAATCTGTACCAATCATCATACCGCCCGGGAAAGCATAGTTTTCAAGCACCACCTGGTGAATGATACCAGCGCCCGGTTTCCAGAAACCGATACCATATTTATTAGAAACAGAAGACAAGAAGTCAAACACTTCTTTGGATTCCGTATTTGCAACAGCCAAGTCATTTTTTGCACCCACTTTAGCTGTGATCAAGTGATCGCAGTGAACAGTAGAAGGCACAGCCACTTTAGGGCGCCCGGCTTGCATGAATTGCAACAAAGCCATTTGAGCCGTTGCATCTTGCATCGCCACTCTATCCGGATTAAAATCAACATATGATTTACCTCTTTCGAATGCTTTTGCAGGAAGAGCATCCGTCAAGTGAGAGTACAGAATCTTTTCAGTAAGTGTCAAAGGACGGCCAACCAGTTTACGGGCTGCTTCCACGCGTTGAGGAAAACGCTCGTATACCGCCTTAATCATTTCAATGTCAAATGCCATAATAAGTAGATTTCTTGCTTGTTTGATTAAAACTCTAGAACAATTAGAATAGAACAAATCTACAATAAAGAATGATATTGTGAAACTGAAATCCCTCAGTCGAAAGACATTAATGTAAAATATTGTATAATTGCCGGTCATTTTTTCATTAAAATGCTTAGTTTTAGGCCACAAAAAATATTTTGATGTACTAAAAATGTAATTTTTCTCATACAATACTTCAGAAAACAACAACCTATAAAGATTATAAGCCGTAAAAGACGTTTAAGTTGTGTTTTGTCAACTATGAAAAATCTTGTATACCTTTTGTTTGTATTCCTTTTTGTAGGAAGTGCTTTTACCTTTCATTTTTCGAATGGAAATTATCCATTGGGTACTTCTATGCAGCCATTGACGCTGGATGTAAAAATAGAACAACCTCAATCCGCCACAAGTAATGATGGTATACTTAAGCTAATCGTATCCGGTGGTAAAGCCCCTTATTTGATTCAAGTCATCAGCACTTACAGTCCTTCAGAAGTATACAAAAAAGAAAGGGTAGAAATTAAAAAATTAGGCGCCGGCAATTATATCATCATGGTTCAGGATGCAGAGAAACATGTGTTGCAGAAAACCATTGAATTAACTCCTGTGCAATGAATTATAGAATGGGAAAATTTTATATCACTTTCGTGAACGCTTTGCTCGGCATCATTGCAAGTCTTTTTATGCTTGCAGGACAAAAAGCCAATGCTCAGTGTTTTCCTGCTGCTTCAGGAGTTTCCGTTGTTTATACCATTACTCCACCAACATGTAATGGAGGTTCTACAGGTAGTGTAAGTGTTGTAGTAACAGGAGGTGGTGCTCCGTACACTTTTACCATTGCAGGTTCTACGATTAGTTTTCAATCTATTACTCAGGCTACCAATACGTATACCTTTACAGGTCTTCCTGCAGATCCTAGTTTCTTTATCAGTGTACAAACTAAGATTGCTGCCGGCTTTGCGGTATGTAACTTCGCAGGATTAACCATGACTGAGCCTGCACCAATTACAGTTGCTTCCAGTATTACTGATGTAAGCTGTAATACCGGAAGTAATGGGGCCATCACGTTAACTACTGTATCCGGAGGAACCGGACCTTATACCTTCTTGTGGAGCAATGGTGCTGCTACTCAAAACATTTCAGGACTCACAGCCGGTTCTTATTCTGTGAATATTACGGATGCAAACGGCTGTCCGCAAAGTTTTAACTTCACTGTCAATGAACCTCCACCCATTACCATCACATCCAGTGTAACAAATGTTACTTGTAACGGAGGTAGCAATGGAGCCATCACTTTAAATACTATCTCGGGTGGAACGGCTCCTTATACGTTCCTGTGGAGCAATGGCGCGACGACTCAAAATGTTTCCGGACTTGTCGTTGGGGCATATTCGGTGACCATAACAGATGCCAACGGTTGTCCGCAGGTATT
>JAQBNS010000107.1 GCA_028288405.1 Chitinophagaceae bacterium | reverse complement strand
GGCTTTACTACTGTATAATCTTCTTTTATCTGTATCAACGTGTCGGTACCATCAGGTTTTTTCATTTTGATCGACGCACTCCATGTTTTTTTGAGCATACCTTGCGCATCATAATTTCCGCCGCTGGCCACAAATTTATAATTACCGATTCCATTATCGTCTACCTTCAAAACCTGACCACCAGCATTCATCTCCGGTTTCAGACTGGTAGATGTTGCCGCTAAAAACACTTCCGCCTGGTAAGGTGTTCCGGCCGGTACAAAGTGACTGTTCGCTCTCACCATCGGCATCAGTTTATCAAACTTATAATCTTCCAATCCAACCCTTGCGGAGGTTTCTGTTAAAATCGTGGTTTCTGCTGCCAAAACTTTAGTTTCTATTTCGCTGATCACCGCCAGAGCAGCGGCCAAAGGAGTTTGTCCGAAATTCAACTGTGCAAAATCTTTATTCTTATGTTCCGCACTGTTTTTATATAAGTTATGATCTTTCGCATCCGGAGCCATCAACCCATATGATTTGTCAAACTCTCTATTCACCGATTTCACATAATCGTTGAGTCTGGCTTTCAATTCATACGCTTTTCCTTTTTTCAAATCAGAACCAAGCATGTAAACTTCCACCGCTGTTTCTTCATTGGCTCCTTTCAGTTTACCTTCTTCATCCGTTCCTCCGGCTTCCTGAATCAGTTCTTTCTTCAATTCTTCCATGTAGCGAATCAAATCTACCGTTTGCTTATGGAGTTGACCCGATTGCTGTGCGAGCTTTACTTCAGCCGCTTTATTTCCTCTTTTCTCTACTGAGGACTTAATATTTACCAGTTTTTCGGCATTATATCCCGAATTCAGTGTAACTGTTTGCTCCATGTTGTCGTTTAGAGCTATGAACTTCTCTATGATAGTAGAGCTGACTTGCAATGCTAAAAGCGCCGTGAGGACCAGGTACATCATACCGACCATGCGTTGACGTGGGGATTCTTTAGTTCCTGCCATAGTTTTAGGGTTTAAGTGAAAACTATCTGCATAATGCCAGTAACCCATTTTGGTTACAGCCGGAATTGAAAAAATTTCCGCTTTTGATTAAAAAAGTATCCCTTTACGATTAAATAAGGGAAAAAGATAATAAATAAGTAGCTTTACAAATAATACAATACGCTGGTTTATACACCTAAAGACACAGTATTCTTAAAATAGCGAAGAGGTTTAAACAATCAACCCTTATAATATTTCGTTAATTTTTTGGATTTTAAAATGGATGTGGATAAATTAGCCTCTATATTTTGCAATAAGTATCTATTATCAAAAAACAGGTTATGAACAAGATCACTCGCATCTTTTCAGGCTTGACTTTCGCCATCGCAGGTTCTGCTTTGTTAATTTCTTGCGGCGGAGGCAATCCTACAAGTACGAATCCCGGTAGCTCTAGTACTACTACGGGTTTGGCTTATAATGAAGAAAACGGTTTTCAGGTGGCTGAATTTGCTGGCCAACCAGAAGGTCCAAACTTGGTTTACATCGAGGGCGGTAGAACTGTTTTAGGTTCATTCGAAGAAGATATTTTAAAAAGTGGCGATAACGTCGAAAGAACTGTTACCGTGGCTTCATTCTATATGGATGAAACAGAAGTAGCTAACATTCACTGGTTAGAATACTTGTTCTACATCCAAAGAGACTCGTCTCAAGAATTTTATGAGTCAGCTTTGCCAGATACTACAGTATGGGCAAGTGAACTTTCATACAACGATCCTTACGTTGATCACTATTTCCGTTACCCAGGTTTCCGTTACTTCCCACTTGTAGGTGTTAACTGGATTCAGGCAAACGATTACGCAGCATGGAGAACAATGGTAGTGAATAACCAATTGGCTCAAAATGCAGGTGTATCTATTCCTGAAGGTGGTGGACGTATTCCATTGGAATCTGGTGTGGTACTTCCTAACTACCGTCTTCCTTCAGAAGCTGAGTGGGAATATGCTGCTCAAGCTTTGATCGGAACTCAGTGGTTGGATGAAAACCAAACTCACAAAAGAATTTATCCTTGGGATGGTCACGCCTTGCGTAACCCTTACGGAAAACAAATGGGTATTTTCTTGGCTAACTTCAAAAGAGGTCGTGGTGACTATGCTGGTATTGCCGGTAAGTTGAACGATGGTGCCATGATTACTACTTACATCTACGAATACCCTCCAAATGACTACGGTTTGTATAACATGGCTGGTAACGTAAACGAGTGGGTTTACGATGTGTACCGTCCATTGACATTCCAAGACTTTGATGACTTGAACCCATTGAGAAGAGATGGTTACTTGGATGAAGAAAAAGGATACGACAAAGCAGGTTTCCAATCTTTGATTGATGATCACGTTCGTGTATACAAAGGTGGATCTTGGAAAGACGTAGCTTATTGGTTATCTCCAGGAACAAGAAGATACTTAGCAGAAGATTCAAGCACGGCTACTATCGGTTTCCGTTGCGCGATGATCCAAGCTGGATCGAATTACTAGTCGATAGAAAACATTGCAAAGCAAACCCGGCTTCATAGCGAAGTCGGGTTTTTGCTTTTTATAGAATAAGGAACGAGCAAGGAGCTAGGAGTTCGTACCTCCTAGCTCCTTGCTCGTTCCTTATAAAGCCATTGACAAACTATAAACATGCAGCTCCTTAATTTCCATTGCAAACAAAGCCTGGCTACAGGCTTCTATCGTTGATCCTGTTGTGATCACATCGTCAATTAATAAAACACTTTTTCCCCTTAGATCTACGTTTGAATTCTGACTATAAATAGATTCTGCAGAAACCCAACGTTCATTCTTCCCCTTGCTCGTTTGTGAGCTGCGGTAAATCGTCCGACATAAAGCATCGGCCAAAACATTAGCTTGAGTAACGGAGGCAAAACCATTGGCTAGCGCTTCGCTCTGATTATAGCCTCTTTCTCTTTGTCGTTTTTCATGCAAAGGTACCGGTACCAAAACATCCGGACATATCCTTTCCGACTCCCGCCAGGCTTGTCCCATCAGGCTTCCAAACCATTGTGCATGATCTGGTTTTGAATGGTATTTAATGCCGTGCAGTAATTTTTGGCTATTATTATTCTTATGAAAAAAGAACAAGGCCTGAGCGGATTCCAAGGGAAAGCGGTTAGCTAATTTCATAAATAGCTCGTTTTCTTTACGGTGAAGAAAACCTGTACGAGGTAAAGCGTACAAACAATGGAGGCAGATGTGTTTTTCTTTTTCATATAAAAGACGTTTACACACTAAACAGACCTCCGGAAAAAATGCGTGAAGTAAGGATTGAATCATCGCTGGTACATTAAAAAATTGTCTTCATTCATAAGATTCGTTGCAGGACCTTTTCGCTTCTATCCTTGCGCGGATTATTCTCTGATCAATTTGCGTTAGGGATTGAGCCATTGTTTGAGCTCTCCCGACATACAGGTTTGATTTTGACGTGCTGTAAGAAGTCGGGAAGCGAGTGGCGAAAGCCCGGCCCGAAGGGAACGCCCTTACTGTTTTTATCATTCCTCCCGCTAAAAACTATCTATTCCCTTTTATCATTACCTAACCATGATTAACATATTCCATTGTTTAATTACCTTTACATCTACATGAACAAGGCAAAACAACCTTCCGATATAAAAGAAAAATGGGACAAGCTTTCCTATTGGTTCATCAAAAGTACCGGTAAGAGGCCCAATACCAATACCTTACTCTTCTTGATTGGCGTTCAGGAATTGGGAAAAGGGAAAAAGAATTTTTCCAAAGAAGAGAAACAAGACTTGATGCACCTGGCTTTGTGTAAACTATTTAGCAATTCAGGATTTTACCAATTGGAAGGTCTGGATGAAGACGGTTGGCCACATTATTCTTTGGTGGAAGAATTACCAGTAATGGGTGTGGAAGAACAAGAAACTTTTATCCAGTGGCACATTGTTGATTATTTCTCTGATATTATTGATTTATGAAAATAATAACCTATAACGTGAACGGTCTGCGTGCCGCCATTACCAAGGGTTTGAACGAATGGATCAAAGCAACGGATGCCGATGT
>JAQBNS010000088.1 GCA_028288405.1 Chitinophagaceae bacterium | reverse complement strand
AAAATGATTTCTTTAAATATGATCCTTCTGCAGACATCTGGATACCAGTAACAAGTTATCTAGGGGAAAAAAGAATGAGCGCAATAGCATTCGTAGCCGATGGCAATGCTTATGTGGGTACAGGAATTTACAATGGTGTTTATCAAAAAGATTTTTACCAATACAATCCTACTACCGGTCTTTGGAAAGCCATGCAAAACCTTGAAAATGGGTACGACTTAAAACGCTACGGAGCTGCAGCATTTGCTATTAATGGCAAAGGTTATATCTCTACAGGAACTTATACTTCTGCGGTAAAAAATACCTGGGAGTTCACACCTCCGGCTGCTTCTGATGTGAATGGTATTGGCGTTTGGAATCAAAAAGGAGATTTTGAAGGGGTGGCTAGAACTAGTGCAGTTGGCTTAAGTATAGGAAACAGAGGCTATGTGCTAACAGGCAAAAATGGCAACAGCCGTTATGGAGACATGTGGGAATTGAAGCCTTATGATAGTCAAGTAATACAATAATAACCGCTCTATAAATAAGCATAAAAAAAGGGACAATGAATTGTCCCTTTTTTTATGCTTCTGCCTAACGGAATATTTTATTTCCAATTCTTATCGTCTACCAGTTTAAAAAACTGATCCGCATATGAAAGCCCAACAGGAATTTCATGCTTGCCCATCGTGATCATGCTTCGCTGGATCGAGTCTATTTTATGAATGTTGACAAGGAAAGAGCGATGAACCCTCACAAAATCTGCAGACGGCAATTTTTCTTCGAAGGTCTTAATCCGCATGATCGTCAGGATCGGTCGCTCAGCACCTTCCACATGAATCTTGATATAGTCTTTTAACCCTTCGATAAATAGAATGTCCTTGATTTTAATTTTAATTAATTTGTATTCCGAATTAACGAAAATGTAATCAAGCCCTTCTTGCATCAATCGATCAGCTTGTTTTTGAGATTTCGTTTCAAAGATGTCTTTTGCTTTGTTAGATGCTTTAAGAAACTTCTCAAAAGGAATAGGCTTCAATAAATAATCCGCAATTTCAAACTGATAGCTTTCAGGTCCATATTGATTATACGCCGTAGTCAATATAACCAATGGCTTTTCTACTAACGTTTCCAGAAATTGAAATCCTGATAAATCAGGCATTCGGATATCCAAAAAAATCAAATCGATTTTCTCTGATTGCATCACTTGCAGAGCATCCATCGCACTGGTATACGATCCAACTAATTCCAGGAAAGGGATCTGATTGATGTAATCACTGACCAAACCCAGAGCCAACGGTTCATCATCGATAGCAAGACATCTTATGTTCATAGATTTATCGTTAGTTGGACAATATACTTGGATTCATTTTGAATGATGTTCAACTTGTGTGCTTTTGGATAAAGCAATTCTAATCTCTTTCTTACATTTGTCAAGCCTATACCTGAGGCTTCATCTTTTTCCATTTTCTGAGAAGGAATAGAATTCTCCATTTTCAGCGTGACTTGATGATCATTCGAAATGAGTTCGATATGTACAAATGAACTTTCATTGTAAGAGACACCATGCTTAAAAGCATTTTCTATAAATGGAATGAGCAGCAAAGGTTCTATACTTTTATTGTGAAAATCACCTTCAATAGTTAACTCTACTTTCACCGAATCATCCAGTCGCAGACGTTGTAATTCCAGATAATTTTTAATGTATTCCAATTCCCGGTATAATTCTACTTTTCTACCGCCTGTATCTTCCACCATGTAGCGCATCAATTCCGATAACTTCATAATGGCGTTGGCCGTTTTGTCAGAACGCGAATGTGCCAAACTAAATAAGTTGTTGAGTGTATTAAATAGAAAATGAGGATTGATTTGTGACTTTAAAAAAGCAAGTTCTGCATTCAGCTTTTCCGTCTCTGTTTCTTTCTGTAATTCTTCTTTCTTCAAGTACTCGTTGATTGTTCTCAAACTTGTACTGACACCAAATACCATTAAGAATGAAATCAGTGGAAATATAATTTTCATGCTTAGCGGTCTTGGCGGTCCCATGCGATCAGACGGACGCACGGTATGTTGACGATGTTGCATGGCCGCATTATGCTCTGTTCGGGGTTTGTTCTGCCACAATTCATCAAAAATAATGTAGGAAGAAATAACGAATACCATACCTAAACAAACAGTGAAAATGTATAAACTGGTTTTCTTATTAAAAAGAAATTTAGGGATGAGTATAAATAGATTAACGTAAAAGAAGGATGCCAGAACAACGATATGGAAGGCTGATTTTAATACAAATCGTAAGGGGTAAGTCTCGCGTCCTATGAAAGGAAAAAGAAATAAAATAGCCCATGCCAGTACATGTAAGAGTACGGTTAGCCGTTCGGATTTCAGTGACTTCATCTTTTTTTATTTAATTTAAGACTTATTCCTTAGGCTGCCAGTTAAACTAGACAAATCTATCTATTCTATCCATCAGTTCTTTTCTTGACTATACCAAGCCTGAGCCCTATAAAACAAAAGCCATCATGCGCTATTGGCATGATGGCTTTTACAATTTATGTTGCTGTTTTCAACTTATAATGAACGCTTCACTTCTTTTGTTTCGTATGCTTCGATCGTATCACCTACCTCGATGTCGTTAAACTTCTTAAGGCTCAATCCGCATTCATAGCCAGATTTCACTTCCGATACATCGTCTTTGAAACGTTTCAAAGCATCAATAGCGCCTGTATGCACCACAATGCCATCACGGATCAAACGAATAGAACTACTGCGTTTCACGTGACCATCTGTTACATAACAACCGGCAACAGTACCCACTTTAGTAATCTTGAACACGTCACGTACTTCGATGTTACCCAAAATAACTTCTTCTACTTTCGGTTCCAACATACCTTCCATCGCGTCTTTCACATCGTTGATCGCGTTGTAAATGATAGAGTACATTCTGATTTCTATTTGCTCTTGCTCTGCCAATTTTCTAGCACCTACTGAAGGACGCACTTGGAAGGCAATAACAATGGCATCAGAAGCCGATGCTAACAAGACATCTGATTCAGAAATCTGACCGACACCTTTGTGTATAATACGTACTTGAATTTCTTCTGTAGAAAGTTTAAGCAATGAATCAGACAACGCTTCTACCGAACCGTCGAAATCTCCTTTTACAATAACGTTCAGTTCTTTGAAATTACCGATAGCCAAACGACGACCGATTTCATCCAATGTAATGTGTTTCTTCGTACGGATCGTTTGCTCACGCACCAACTGCTCACGTTTAGTAGCAATCTCACGTGCTTCACGTTCCGTATCCATTACTTGGCATTTTTCTCCCGCTTGCGGAGCACCCGGTAGACCCAATACTTGAACAGGTGTAGACGGTGTTGCTTTCTGCACACGTTGTCCTCTGTGATCCAGCATGGCTTTTACTTTACCAAAGTAAGGACCTGCCAACAATACATCACCCACCTTAAGAGTTCCTGATTGAACCATCAACGTAGTCACATATCCTCTACCTTTATCCAAAGAAGCTTCAATGATTGTACCGACCGCATTTTTATTCGGATTGGCTTTCAAATCAAGAATCTCAGCTTCCAATAATACTTTTTCCAACAACTCAGGAATACCTTTACCTGTTTTTGCAGAAATTAGTTCTACCTGGTATTTACCACCCCAGTCTTCTACCAAGACATTTTCTTTCGAAAGTTCTTCCTTGATTCTATCAGGATTAGCTGTCGGCTTATCGATTTTATTGATGGCAATAACGATCGGTACCCCAGCAATTCTAGCGTGATTAATCGCTTCTTTCGTTTGAGGCATTACATTGTCGTCGGCTGCTACTACGATAATAACAACATCCGTAATTTTAGCACCCCTTGCACGCATCGCTGTAAAGGCTTCGTGACCCGGAGTATCCAGGAATGTAATTCGCTTGCCTGAATCTGTCATTACATCGTATGCACCAATGTGCTGAGTAATACCACCGGCTTCGCCTTGTACGACTTTTGATTTTCTAATGTAATCGAGCAACGATGTCTTACCGTGATCGACGTGACCCATGATGGTTACAATCGGTGCACGAGGTTGTAAGGTATCAGGATCTTCAGCTTCTTGCTCTTCTTCTACACTTTCATCACCTGCTGTCAGGAATTGTACGCCATAACCGAATTCATCTGCTATGATTGTAATCGCTTCAGCATCCAAACGTTGGTTGATGGAAACAAACATTCCCAAACTCATACACGTCGAAATAATCGACGTAACAGAAACATCCATTAACGATGCCAAATCATTTGCTGAAATAAACTCCGTTACTTTTAATGTCTTAGCATCTTCCTGCTCTTGCAACAACCTGTCGTCATTGGCATCAGAAGCTGCATTTCTTTTTTCCTTACGGTATTTAGAACGGCTTACCGGACTGGCTTTCGAACCAGAAAGTTTAGCCATAGTAGCCTTGATCTTATCTTGTATGTCTTTTTCTGTAAGCGGTTGCTTAGGATCTCCGGGTCTGCCCATATTAGAATTGGGCCTTCCTTGATTGCCGGCACCTTGACCACGACCAGCAGCACCGGGAGGTTTAGGTTGACCTGCAATATGCGGAGGTCTTGCACCCGGTTGAGCAGGTTGCTGAGAAGTACCAGCAGTTTGTCCACCAGGAGTCTGAATACGTTTGCGTTTCTTTTTTGCTTTGTTCTTTGCATTAGCATCATCTGAAGATGCGACCGGCTGTGGTTTTTTACCTTTTGCCTTTGCATCCGGCAAACTGATTTTACCCAATACAGTCAATCCCTTCAAGGCATCAGCCTTTGCTTCTATTACTTCTTCCGGTTCCTCTGAAACAACTTCTTCTGTAGCAACAACAGTTGGCACTACAGGAACTTCTGTTTTCTCGACTGGTTTTTCTTTTTTCTCTACTTTAGGAGTAACAATTTCTTCCTTTGGAGCTACTGCTTCTACCGTAGCCGGTTTTTCTTTTTCTGCTATCTTTACAGGTTTAGCCTGAGCTTCTTCTTTCGGAGCAACTTCTTCCTTCTTTGGTTTTGCAGAAGGTTTTTTCGTACTCGACAAATCAATTTTTCCCAGCACCGTAACGCCTGGAAGTTTTACTTTGCCTACCGTATCTTCTTCTTTGATTTCTTTAGGAGTTTCTTTAACAGGAGCTTCTTCTTTCACAGCTATTACTACTGCTTCTTTCTCCTCAGGAATGAAATTGTTCTTGATTAAAATTTCCTGCTCGTCATCGGTTTCCTTCTTTGCAATTGGCTTTTCATCAATGATGACATGCTGTTCCGCATGTTTTTTACCAATGTTTAAGTTTGATGCTTCTTTCTTTTCCTGTGCAGAAGACTCAAATTCTTTCAGCAGCAGAGAGAACGCATCCTGGGTAATTTTGGCATTTGGGTTATTGCTCTCCACCTCAAAGCCCTTTGTCGCCAAAAACTCAGTAATCGTGGAAATACCCACGTTGAGTTTTTTTTGCACCAGGCTTAACCGCATCATTTTATCTTCTGCCATTCTGTAGGTTTTATATTACTGTTTTGTATGCTACGGCGTCAAGAGTTACCCCAACGCTTATTCAAATTCCTGACGAAGAATGCTCAACACATCTTCCACAGTTTCTTCTTCTAATTCTGTTCTTCTTACTAAATCTTCTTTAGACAAAGCCAATACACTCTTCGCTGTATCCAAACCGATTCTTTTCAATTCGTCAATTACCCAGCTTTCAATTTCATCGCTGAATTCAACCAAGCCTACATCTTCTTCGTCTTCGTTGTCAATCAATTCTCTAAAGACATCGATTTCCATCCCAACCAATTTACTGGCAAGTTTTATGTTTTGTCCGCCCTTACCAATTGCAAGAGATACCTGATCTGGTTTCAAGAAAACAGAAACTCTTGATTTCTCTGCATCCACTTTGATATTGCCAATCTTCGCCGGGCTCAAAGCACGTGAGATGTACAATTCAAGGTTATCGGTATAGTTGATGACGTCTATGTTTTCATTTTCCAACTCACGCACAATACTATGGATACGAGATCCTTTCATACCGACACATGCGCCTACCGGATCCACTCTGTCATCGAATGATTCTACCGCCACTTTAGCACGCTCACCTGGTTCTCTGACGATATTGCGAATAGCAATCAAGCCATCGTATACTTCCGGAACTTCAATTTCAAATAAACGCTCCAAGAATTTAGGAGATGTTCTTGACAAAACAATTTTAGGATTGCCATTGTGCATTTCCACTCTGTGAACGATCGCTCTGACGTTGTCTCCTTTTCTGAATCTGTCTTTCGGAATTTGTTCTCCTTTCGGTAACACCAATTCATTTCCGTCTGCATCGATCAGCAAAAGTTCTTTGCCTAAGATCTGATATACTTCACCGGTAATGATTTCGCCGGCGAGGTCTTTGTATTTTTGGAACAAATAATCTTTCTCCAGGTCTTTCACTTTTTGAATCAGCGTTTGACGAGCAGTCATGACCATTCTACGACCAAAGTCTTCCAATTTCAATTCATCGGCTACTTCTTCTCCTTCTTCAAAATCCTCTTCGATTTTCTGAGCGTCAGTCAATGAAATATGTTTGTTCTCATCGTAATCAAAGCTATCCTCTGCGAAATCATCTGAAACAACTTCTCTCTTTCTCCAGATTTCCAAGTCTCCTTTGTCGACGTTGATGATCACATCAAAATTTTCA
Source organism: Chitinophagaceae bacterium (assembly GCA_028288405.1). Taxonomy (GTDB): domain Bacteria; phylum Bacteroidota; class Bacteroidia; order Cytophagales; family Cytophagaceae; genus JACMQM01. Next base: position 7,891 of record JAQBNS010000088.1, on the reverse strand, counting down.
TCTGATGTAAACTTTTTACGGATCATGGTACGAAATACATCTTCCAGGATACGCATCATAGTAGGGCGATCAATGTTCTTTAGTTTTGCAAATTCTGCAAACGATTCGATCAGGTTAGTAACGTCCATAATTATTTAAATGAAACGATGATTTTTGCTTTTTTAACTTCGTTGTATTGGTATTCTTGATTGATAAATTCTTTTTTCTTTAGGCCAGGCAGTTTGACGCTGAATCCTTCTTCTGTCGCTGTCAATAGCTCACCCTCTTTTTCTTCATCTCCGTCCAGCGTAACCCTGATTTTTCTTCCAATATTCTTTTTGTACTGAAAAGGAAACTCCAGGGGTCTATCGATCCCGGGAGAAGACACTTCGATCACATATCCTTCATCCAATTCAGGAATAAGATCTGTTTCTTGAGTAACTGAGCGGCTAAACTTAGTACACTGATCAATGGTCACTCCATTCTCAGAATCTATCAATGCTAAGATTTTAACCCGGCCGGAACCAGTAAGTGTCAATTCTACAAGAAAAACTCCTTGCTCTTTTGCCTTTTCTAAGGCAATTTTGGAAATAACACTCTTCAAATCCTTCATTTCAACACTCTGTGAACCAAAAAGAGGGGGCCGATGCCCCCTCTTTCCGACTGTACCAATTTTCTACAAAATTATAGATTATTCATTTCAATTCAAAAGAAAAGGGAGTTATTTTTGTCTCTTAAGATCTACCTTCATTGCTCAACCGGCTTTTTATATTGACATATGGGATTATTACCGCAATGACGGTAGTAGCCTATACTTCCCCTGATATTCCTCCTTCAGAATTCTGGATTAGCGCCTTTTTGCCCTATACCATTCCAGGGCTGGTTATCCTCCATTTGATCGTGGCGGTTTATTTCTTAATTGCAAAAAAATGGCTCCAAAGCCTGATTCCCTTGTTTTTTATAGCTTTTGGCCTGTCCTTTTTACCACGGATTGTTTCCTTTCATTTTTCACAACAGCAAAAAGCAGGGGCTACCTTTTCGGTACTTTCCTACAATGCAAGAGTTTTTAACGTTTATGAAATTTACAATAAAAACGATCCCTCTATCAGCGCCAATATCATCAAAGATGCTATTAACATGGAAGGTGATGTCAAATGCTTCCAAGAGTTCTATAGCGAAAAAAACAGCGAAAAATTTAATACGATTAAACGACTTTCAAAAACTCACCCTTATTACTACTTCGAACCTTTTTTTGTGAATCATGTGGGAGGAGGCTTCGGGATGGCTATTTTTAGCAAATATCCTATCGACAAAAAAGAAAATATCCAGTTTAAAGAAAAGTCAAATAACCAGATTTTATATGTCGATATTGTAATCGGGAGAAACAAAGTGCGTGTTTTTAATGTTCACTTGCAGTCCATGAGTATAAACGATGATGAATTGGCAGACAGCCCCTCCAATCATTTTAAACAGAACTTGCTTAAAGCACTGCTGCGATACAAACAAGGAGCAATCCGGCGGAGTAAGCAAGTGGATCGCTTGATCAGTGAAATCAACAGATCGCCGTACCCCGTGATGGTCTGTGGAGATTTTAACGAACCTCCCTTGGGATATGCTTATAAACAGGTGTCAAATCTTTTATTAAACAGCCAGGAAGAGGCTGGACACGGAATAGGCGCTACTCACAACGGACGAATTCCTTTCCTTCGTATCGATAATCAGTTTTACCAAGATGGAATAGATATCCATTCTTTTGATGTATTAAACAATAAAAAGCTATCCGACCATTATCCTCTGCTGGGATACTATTCGTTTAAATAATTGGATCATGAGTGTTGAGTTAAAAGTATACAATAGTTTAAGTAGAAAAAAAGAAGTCTTTGAACCCATTAGTGCGCCCTATGTAGGCATGTATGTTTGCGGTCCAACAGTCTATGGGGAGGCCCATTTGGGTCATGCACGTTCAGCTATCTGTTTTGATGTAGTCTTCCGTTTTCTATCTCACTTGGATTACAAAGTAAGATACGTACGAAACATAACCGATGTCGGCCATTTGGAGCACGATGCAGACGACGGTGAAGACAAAATTGCAAAAAAAGCAAAGCTTGAAAAACTTGAGCCCATGGAAGTGGTGAAGCGGTATACCAGCTATTACCAAACGTACCTGCGCAAACTCAATGTTTCTGAACCCAGCATCGAACCGGTTGCTTCGGGACATATTCCAGAACAAATTCAAATTACACAACAAATCATTGATGCTGGCTTTGCTTACGAAAGCAAAGGCTCTGTTTATTTTGATGTGATGAAATACAATGAGTCACACCGCTACGGAATACTATCGGGACGTGTAATCGATGATCTGCTAACTGGCACTCGTACACTAGATGGCCAGGATGAAAAAAGAAGTCCTTTGGATTTTGCACTTTGGAAAAATGCATCTGCTGAGCATATCATGAAATGGAACAGCCCATGGGGTGTTGGGTTTCCCGGCTGGCACATCGAATGCACAGCCATGAGCAATAAATACCTGGGTACCCGCTTTGATATACATGGTGGCGGTTTGGATTTAATGTTTCCTCACCACGAATGTGAAATTGCTCAATCCGTAGCCGGGTTGAAATCAGAACCCGCTAAGTATTGGCTTCACAACAATATGATTACCATCAACGGACAAAAGATGGGTAAGTCATTAGGCAATTTCATTACGTTGGATCAATTGTTTAGCGGTGATCATCCCTTGCTTGAAAAATCCTACAGTCCTATGACTATTCGTTTTTTCATCTTGCAAGCGCATTATAGGAGTACATTAGACTTTTCAAACGAAGCACTTGCTGCAGCGGGGAAGGGCTATAAAAAACTCATGAATGGATTACGCATCTTAAGGAAAATGGAATACACTCCGACAGATGCCGTATCTATTGATGAAAAGCAAGAGCAGGAATTAATCAAGTTGACAACGTCATGCTATGGTGGATTAAGCGATGATTTTAACACCGCCATCACTATTGCTTCTTTGTTTAATGTAGTTAAAAAAGTCCATACGCTTCAACAGAACATTGCACTGTTTAACAGCATCAGCAAAGAAAGTTTTGAAAACATGAAACAAACTTTTATCGCTCTGACTAATGACGTTTTAGGTCTCTTAGAAGAAGAGCCCAATAACAATGAAGTCATCATTGAAGGTTTGCTGGAGTGGTACAAACAAGCAAAGGAGAATAAAGACTACGAACAAATTGATCGTATCAGAAGTTGGTTCAAAGCGTGTGGCATGCAGATCAAAGACATGAAAACGTCCATCGATTGGGCCTATGAGGAAGCATAGTTAGAGATGTGAGATGAGAAATGAGAAAATAGATTTTCATTTCTCATCTCTCCATTTCACCTCTCTATTTTTTAAAAGTAAGAAATGATTTCTCTGCGGTGACTTCTAACCTCGCCATCCCACCAATTATCAAAGGCATATTGGGAAGCTCGTGGCCCGCCGGAAAAGAAAAAGCCAATGGAATCTTATACGGTTTTACAACTCTTGCAATAACTTCCCGAGCCGATAAACCAAAAGGTTCGGCATTGTCTTTCATAGACGTGAGATGGCCCACTACGAGTCCGGCTAAACCCTTCATTCTACCTGTTCTGCTGAAGTGGTAAAGCATTCGATCAAGGTGATAAATGTATTCATCCACCTCTTCTATGAAAAGAATTTTGTTTTTCCAGGTAATGTCACTCGGTGTACTGATCAAGGAATGAAGAACAGCCAAATTACCTCCAATGAGTTTTCCTTCTGCCACACCCTGTTGATTCAATGCATGCGAAGAAAATGTATACTCCGGCAGCTTGCCAAAAAGTAATTCCCGTAAAGTTGTTGCTCCTTCCTTCTCTTCTTCCTTATACATGGAAAAAGGCATTGGCCCATGAATAGAAGGGATACGGTATTGGGCCACATGATTTAATAAAACAGTAACGTCACTATACCCGATAATCCACTTAGGATGTTTCTTTAAATTCTTGAGATGAATGAAATCAATCAACCGATGTGTTCCATTTCCTCCCCGCAAACAAAAAATGGCTTTAATGGAAGGGTCGTCTATGGCTTTCTGTAAGGCATGCCTGCGTGCACTTTCTGTACCTGCAAATATAAAATGTTGCTGTGAGAGATTATCTGCTTGAACAACCTTTAGGCCCCAAGATTCCAGATAAGTCACTCCTTTTTGAATGTCTTCTGCCTTTGCATGTCTAGCCGTAGCGATCAAAGCTACACGGTCTCCACTCTTAAGAAAATTGGGCCATCGGATATCATTCATAATTCTATAACACAAAAAAGGTGAAGCAATGCTTCACCTTTTGATGGAATGACTGAATTGAATTATTTTTTTGGTGGTGTAGTTGTCGTCGGTGTAGTTGACGTTGCAGCTGGAGTAGTTACACCCAAGTCTTTCAACACTAAACTTGAAATGTCTTCTTCCTTATTGCGTGCATAAAGGATAATCGCTGAACCACCCATGTCTGCATGCGTATTGAATACATAAGTGAATCCATTTGCAGCAGCTACTTTGTCAATAGATTTTTGAATTTTATCATAAACCGGCTCTAACAAACTTACTTGTTTCTTTTGTAGATCTTGTTGTGCTTTTTCTTCAAATTCTTTGATAGAGCTTTGAAGGTTTACCAATTCTTTTTCTTTGTCTTGCTTAACCAAATCAGACATCAAACCAGAAGAAGCACCTTTTTGATATTCTTCCATTTTCTTCTGATACTCTTGGTATTTTGATTCCAATTGAGTCGACAATTGTTTTTCGTAAGCTTGTAATTCAGATTCTACTTGTTTTACCTCTGGCATCAAGCTTAGCAGGTAATCTAAATTAGTATATCCGATTTTTGGAGGCGTAGCAGTTTGAGCATAAGAGCCAACAGATAAAAGTAAAGCAACTACAAGAAGAGATGCTTTTTTAAGGTTATGAGATATCATATTCTTGGTATTTAGCATTTATATAAATTTATTTTTGAACGGTATCTTCCGGATCTCCCAATCCGAGCTTTTCCAATACATAATCAGTATAATCGTGTATTGGATCGGCATATATGACTACAAGCGTGCTCGATTTATCAAACACCATTTGTAGTTTTTTTTCTTTTGCTACTTTTTCAACAGCTTCAAATACTTTGTCTTGAACAGGTTTTATCAATTCTTGTTTCTTGTAAAACAACATGCCTTCAAAACCAAAGTATGCTTTTTGTTTTTCTCTTAGCTTTTTCTCTTTAGAAGCAATGGTATCCTGACGTTCTTTTTGCATTTCCTCTGTCAGCAAGACTTCCTCTACTTTATAGGCGTCTTTCAAAGTATTTACTTCTTTACCCATTTCCTCCAATTCAGTCTGCCACTTTTTGGCTGCTTGATTTAGATCTGCCTGAGCCTGCTTGTATTCCGGCAGTTTCGTTAAGATAAATTCGGAATCAATATACCCAAATTTTTGAGCATACGCCGAACTTGCCAGGGAAATAGTCAATAATAATGCCAGATTGAATAAACGCATATACTTACCTGATTTGTTGACCAATCGTAAAGGTTACTCTGGATGTACGGTTAGGATTTGGATAACCCGGAACATCGTCCAACGGCATACCCCAATCGACACCTAACAAACCGAACGCCGGCATGAAGACTCTTGCTCCAAATCCTGCTGAACGGTATAATTGAGACGGCGTAAAGTCATCGTACTTATACCAGTTATTTCCCGCTTCGAAAAAGCCCAGTACAAATAAAGAGAATGCCGGTGAGTTCATTACAGGATAACGAATTTCCGAAACAATCTTCCCAAAAGCTACACCGCCATTACCTCCAATGGAGTTATCCTGGTATCCTCGTAATCCAATAACATCGTATCCAAGAACGTAATTATATCCTGACAAACCACTACCTCCCATGATAAAACGTTCAAATGGTCCAATACCGGTAGATGGATTATAGGAACTGATAAATCCTAAGTGAGTTCTCACATTCCATACCAAATTTCTCTTTTTGCCTGGTATAAGTGTTGCAAACCACGAGTTATCAAACAACCACTTATGGTATTCCATGAACCTATATCGAACGGCCGGATCAAGGTTTTTATTGCTATAATCTATCCCGTCGAAAAATGAATAAGGAGGGGTAAGGGAAACACCCAATGACATGTTGGATCCTCTTGTAGGAAATTGAAAGTCGTTCAAACTATTTCTGGAAATCGTATAGTTGAAAGAAATACTGGTAGTACGTCCAGTACTGTATCCGATACCAGTAGAGTAAAAAGGATAATTATCCAACACATATTGTAAGAAAGAAGCTGTATAAGTTGCCGTGAAATAATCATCCGGCCATTTCAATCGTTTTCCTAAACTGACTGTTATACCATTTACCGCAAGCTTACCAATGGTTTCATTATTGGTTCCAAAACGGTGCTGCACACTTTTCGAAAGACTTATTGTAAGCGCATTCGGTTTTCTTCCTCCTAACCACGGTTCAGTAAAGGATAGCGAATAAGACTGATACTGTCTACCGTTGGCCTGAAATCTAATGGATAAACGCTGGCCATCTCCAGAAGGCAAAGGGCTCCATGTTTTAGGATAGCGAATATTTCTAAGAGAAAAGTTATTGAAGACCACTCCAAGCGTTCCTACAAAACCATAGTAACCACCCCAACCGCCTGAAAGCTCGATTTGATCACTTGGTTTTTCTACGACAGTATAATGAATATCTACTGTTTCAGTTCGCGGATCTGGTACCGGGTTAATACCGATTTGTTCGTTATCAAAATAATTCATCGTGGCCAACTCTCGTTGTGTACGAATGATATCAGCTCTTGAAAATTTCTCGCCAGGAAGCGTTCTTATCTCTCTTAAGATAACATGATCATGCGTTTTAGTATTTCCAGCAATGGTTATATTTCTTATCGTAGCCTGACCGCCTTCATAGACACGCATCTCCAGGTCTATTGAATCTCCCTCTACCAATACTTCTACAGGATCTACACTAAAAAATAAATATCCGTTATCGAGATAAAGCGAACTGATATCCGGACCATTGGGATTATAATTTAGTTTGCGTTCCAATGCTTCGTAATTGTATACGTCACCTTTTTTAACATCTAAAATTTCACCCAACGCAGCATCTGTATAAAGGTAATTTCCCTTCCAGATCACATTTCTGAAATAGTACTTTTTACCTTCGTATATCGTAATGTCAATATTTACTCTATTCTTCTTGTATTTGTATACAGAATCCCTAACAATGACGGCATCTCTATACCCCTTTTCATTGTAAAACTCGATCAATGTATTTTTATCGGACTCGTATTCTTTTCGAATAAACTTAGAAGACGCAAATATATTCATCAGCGTTTTTTCTTTCGTTTTCTTCATTTTTTTCTTAAGTTTTTTAGCCGGGATTTCTCCCACTCCAGAAAAATTAATGCGATGAACTTTTACTTTGGATTTCTTATTAACAGTTACATTTAAAATCACATGATTCTGTAACGCCGTATCTTTTTGAGGAACAATCAATACCTCAGCATTGAGATAGCCCTTCTCTAAAAAATATTCTCTTATTTTCTTCTGTGCATTTTTAACTAACGCATCGGTTACAATACGTCCTCTCGAAACGTCTACTTTCCCTTCGATGTCTTCTCTCTGCGCTTTAGAAATTCCATTAAACTCAAATGCTGCTAGTCGTGGTCTTTCCGTCAATCTAAATTCCAGAAATATCACGCCGCCTTCTATTCTTTGGATCTGTACTTCTACATCCCCGACAAGCCCTTGATCCCACAATTTCTTTATAGCATTGGATATATCATCGCCAGGAATAGAGATAACATCTCCTACTTTAAGATTGGTAAGTGATATCACAGCGGCAGGATCCAGGAATTTCACACCTGTTATCTCA
>JAQBNS010000084.1 GCA_028288405.1 Chitinophagaceae bacterium | reverse complement strand
CCTAATGTAGGAAGTTTTGACGGAGGCTTTGGGGCTTCTTACCTGGCTCGTATCGTTGGTCAGAAAAAAGCGAGAGAAATCTGGTACCTCTGCGATCAGTACGATGCTCAGGAAGCATTGAGCATGAGTTTGGTCAACAAAGTAGTTCCCCTGGATAAACTGGAAGAAACAACAGTGGCCTGGTGTAAAAAAATATTAGAGAAAAGTCCCATCGCTTTGCGCATGCTGAAGAGCTCCTTCAACGCGGAACTGGACGGACAAGCAGGTATACAGGAACTGGCCGGAAACGCTACCCTACTCTACTATTTGAGTGAAGAAGCCAAAGAAGGTAAAAATGCCTTTTTGGAAAAGCGTAAACCGGACTTTGATAAATTCCCTAAATTCCCTTAACAGAAAAAAGGTATAACTGTTTTGCGCTTTGTTACGTTTAACTTATCCTTACAGACCAACATACTTTTTATGAAAAAACACATCATTTTCTCTGCTGCTGTTATCGCATTCAGTTTAGCATCCTTATCACTTCGCGCACAAGGAAGAGGACAAGAAAACAATACACCTGAAAGTAAATCGAATAAGGTGGCTGCCCATTTGCAGAGTAAATTGGGCTTGACCGATGAACAAAAAGATAAAATTTACAACCTGAACCTAAGTACCATCAAAGATACACGCTCTTTGAAAGTTGCGAAACGCAACGATATGTCGGGAGTCAGAGAAGGTTATACAGAAATTCACAAGCAGTATGACCAAAGCATGAAAGTTATACTCACAGGCGATCAGTACGTCAGTTGGAAAACCATTCAAGCCGAAGCACGTGCCCGAAAGCAAAAAGAAATAGCGGAGCAGACGGGTAAAAAAGGGAAATTCAATGCCGATGAAGAAGACCCTGAAGAAGAAATGACCTGGGAAGAATCAGAAGACTAGTCACTATGTATTGATAAAAAAAGCCCATTCGTTGGGCTTTTTTTATGTTATAGAGAGAATCGTTTTTTGGCGTCTTACCGGCTATTGCGGTGGCATATTATTTGTCTATCATTGTACACACTAAACCTTCCGCTCATGAAATACCCTATCATTTTCTCTATGCTGTTTGCCTCTTCCATCCTGGCAACGCAGGTAAAGGCTCAGGTATCCAACCAACCTCAACCTACTCCTGAATACCCTGTACAGAAAAATGCAGAATCAGAAAATCAGGAAACCAAACGCCAGGCCGCAGCGGATAAGCAACCGCTGACACCGGAACAAAGAGCACAGAAACAAACCGATCACCTGCAAAAGAAACTGGGCCTGACGGAAGAACAAAAAACAAAAGTGTATGATTTGAATCTCTCCCGCATCACCAAAATGAAAGCCACCAGAGATAAAAATAAAAACAGTACCGATAAGCAAGCAGCCAAAGCGGACTATCAAAAAATAAAAACGGATTTTGACAGCGGATTAAAAGCTCTCCTTACTGATGATCAACAAAAAATATGGGCTCAACTGAAGGCCGATGCCAAAGCGAAAAGAGACGCTCATCATCAGCAAAAAGGTAACAAACCCAAACAACCGGTTAACGAAGATTCTGACAGTCTTGACATCGACTAAAAAAAGCCCTCCCGCAAGAGGGCTTTTTTTTTGTGGTAGGATGAATATTAATTTACGCATTTTCAACATCCCATTAAACCCTGATCCTATAGTCCTGTCCAACGGGCGCAAAACAATAACTCCTCCTTGCAATGAATAGAATCATCGTTTTTTCCCTTGTCCTGCTATGCTCTTTTTCAGAACAAGTACAAGCCCAACAATTGAGTCCTGAAGAAAAAGCCCAACAAGCAGCCGAGCATATGCAAAAAAGATTGGGACTGAAAGAAAAACAAATCGAGCAAATTTATAGTCTTAATCTTAGTAAAATACAGAAGGTCAGAACCGTAAAAACAGAAAAGGCCGCCAATTACAAAAAACTCGACCGCCACTATGAGGCCATCAGCGAAGAATACAACTGGAGGTTGCGCAGTGTATTGACACCGGAACAATACCAACGCTGGGAACTTCTGAGAGCAGAAGCCATAGAAAGAAGAAAGGTGATACAAACCAATCTTTTGGCCGATAACCGCACGAGCGAAGGCGAAGCGCTGATCGATCCGGAAACAGAACTCGAACACCTGGTCACACACTAATTCGAATGCCTCAACAGCACAATAAAAGCCCCGGCATCAAACCGGGGCTTTGTTGTTTTATGATCCTTATCATTTGTGTGTTCATTTCATCCAATTTTATTTAATTTACACTGCCATTCCATAATCACATGCCCGAAATCAAAGACATCGAAGACCTGACTGACATTCAACGCATGGTCGATACCTTTTACAGCAAAGTAAGAGCAGATGATTTCATCGGTCCTATATTCAACGAACGCATCGGTGATCGTTGGGAAGAACATTTAGACACGCTGTCCCGCTTCTGGGAAAGCATTTTATTAGGCGCCAACCGCTACAATGGCCGTCCTTTTCCTCCGCATGCGCAAATGCCCATTGGCAAGGAACATTTTGAGCGCTGGCTCAGTCTCTTCATCGACAATGTAGACCAGCAGTTTCAAGGGCCAAACGCCGAAGAAGCGAAGCGGAGAGCCTTTAACATTGCCCATGTATTTCTTCATAAACTGGCCGGCCTCAGGGGTGAACAACTCGAAGATTGATCGTTTGAACGCATGAGTTTTTTTAGGTAAATTAGTTTTTAGAATCTTCCTTCATGAAAAAATATTCTGTCATTGTTCCAGTTTACAACCGTCCTCAGGAAGTCAAAGAATTGCTGGAGAGTTTGCGCAAACAAACGTTTACAGACTTTGAATTGATTCTGGTAGAAGACGGTTCCAGTGAACCTTGCGAATACCTGATCAAAGACTACAGTGATAAATTTCCCATCCAATACTTCTTCAAGCCCAACAGCGGTCCCGGTGACAGCCGCAACTTCGGCATGGACAAAGCCTTCGGAGAATATTTTATTTTCTTTGATTCCGATTGCCTCCTTCCTCCTTCCTACTTTCAAGTTTTAGACGAGCACCTCGGACAATATCCGCTGGATGCCTTCGGCGGGCCAGATGCGGCGCATGATTCGTTTAGCCTGGTACAGAAAGCCATCAACCAGTCCATGACTTCTTTCGTGACGACAGGCGGTATCAGAGGACGTAAAAATCAACTGGATAAATTTCAACCACGCAGTTTCAACATGGGTTTGAAACGCGAGGTCTATGTACAGGTCGGAGGATTTTCTGACATTCATCCCGGAGAAGATCCGGACTTGAGTTACCGCATCATGAATGCCGGCTTCAAAACGGGATTAGTACCCGAAGCTTTTGTGTACCACAAGCGACGCATCGACTTCGGCAAGTTCTACACACAAGTAAACAAGTTCGGCATGGTGCGCGTGATCCTGATGAAATGGTATCCGGAGCGCTCCAAGAAATTAGTATATTATTTGCCTACGCTGTTTTTAATCGGCAGTGTACTACTGCTGCTGGCCGGCATCTGGCTGCCTTATACCTGGGTGCCTTTTGTATTTCTGACTTCTATATTGTGGGGTGAAGCGATCATCGAAACAGATAGTTTTATTATTGCTTTCTTATCGATCTTTGCGAGTTACATTCAACTCTTCGGCTACGGCTGGGGATTCCTGAAAGCGCAATGGCAGATCAACATGAATGAGAAAGACGAACGCGTGGCGTTTCCTAAATTGTTTTTCGGTAAAAAATAAACAGCCTTTCAGATTGCGAAGAAAGAGAGCGGAGAGCAAAGTGTTGTTAACACTTTGCTCTCCGCTCTCTTTTTATTTATTCGTCCGATGGATTATTCTGAATCGCAGTACCCTTATTTATTTTTCAGTAAATCTCTGATTTCTGTCAGCAACTTCTCTTCATTCGTGACCGCCGGTTCTGCCGGTTTATCTTCTTCTTTCTTCTGTAACCTGGTGATCAATTGAATCAACAGGAATACCGCGAAGGCTACGATGACAAAGTCTACGGTCGTTTGCAAGAAGGTACCATAATTAATTGTTACCGGAGGCAAAGGTTTGCCTGCTGCATCTACGGCGCTGTGGATGGGTAATTTCAATTCTTCGAAATCTACTCCACCGACGATCACCCCAATAGGCGGCATGATGATGTCGGAGACTAAAGAAGTAACAATTTTGCCAAAGGCCGCACCGATGATGATACCGACCGCCAGGTCCACGACATTGCCGCGCATGGCAAAGTCTTTGAATTTCTTTAAAAAGCTGCTCATAGATTGAAAGATTATAAGTTCTTTTCTAAGGTAAGAAGATTATTTTGCTGGCAAAAGAGTTATTTAACTATTACTTTTTTGATGACAGTGGCTTTATCCTCCACACTAATCAGGCATTCATAAAAACCAGCTGATAGTGAAGACAGATCTAATTCTATTTCTGAAGTCGCTTGTTGATTATCAAAAACCAAAACAGATTGCCCAATACTATTTAATAATTCAATATGAACATCCTTAGCATACAATAGCGGTAATGAAATAGTAAGTGTAGCATCTGTAGGATTAGGATAAAGATTTACAAAACTCGTAATATCCTTTGCTATATCTATGCCTGTTGAAGTTTGACTCCTCAAACGAATGGATGAAGGTACTTCTGTTCCGTTTGCAAAAACATAGAGCTGTCCGAGATCTTCAATTGTAGGTACACCTGATAACTTTTGCACATCAATGTACAACAAGCTTCCATCCAAAGGATAACCATTTATAGAATAGGAAGTAAAAAGCAATTCTTCCGAATTGTAATTATTAGCTAACCATTGCGGAACAACCTGTTTATCTTCCACGGTCATTTGCGTATTAAGTACAGAGATAACTGTTTCATCATAGTCTAATGCAAAATCAAGAGATACGAATTTATCTTGCGCATTCAATGTATGATTTAAAAATACTCTGTATGTATTATTTCCTAGCTCATGGACATCATCAATATCAAATGTGATCGAACTAGAATGGTTATCAAAACTTTCCAGTGCTATACCATTCCCTCCATCTATTAAGTCGCCTAAAAAAATTGCGGAGTAAATTTCCTGATAGGTTGAATCACAGCTTCCTTGATTAGACAAATAAAAAGGTATATCAGGAACATTATCTCTACAATATCCTTTCGAACTATAGTAAGGATATTGACTTGCTTTTTTGAAAGCCTCTTCCCTATCCACTGTTCTTTTATCAATGAATCGCCAGTCCAAATGATCCTCTCCCAACTCTGGAGGAATCTGCTGAGGAAATCCTTCAATCTTTTTAACAATTATTTCTTGCAACAAAGAGATGTCATTCGCCCGAATCTTGTCGCTAATGTCTACATCAGCCGCAACCATGGTAAAAGCAGAAGGTTCTATTTGCAAAGGTGCATCTATTTTATTGGTGACAATATTTTCCATTTGGAATGCATCGAAACCATTGCGGTATTTCATTAGGAGGTGGGAGGATGCAGAAGAACGAATCTCACCACTAATCAATAATCCTTTATCAGAAGTAATCGATATAGAAAAGCTTCCCGAGTTATGTACGTTTGAAGGATCTATTTTAATTATTTTATTTGAGTTATCTAATAAGCTAATATTTATTTTAGCTACATCTGAATCATTTAAATCTGGTAAAAAACCACTAATGTTGCCTTTAATTGTTCTGTTATAAACAATATTTTTTTGTTCAAACATTATGTCTTTCTCATTAAAAGACTGTGTACCTAATACCAAATTGGGATTATTTTGACCAAAAGTAAATGTATGCGTTGAAAGAGTTAAATCATTTTCAAATACATTAACATTAAAACACCCATCATCTCCTTCTTCGTCATTAGTCCGTTTTCGGAGCAAGTAAGAATCAGTCAATCCAAATCCATTTGAACTAGAAGAACCAATGACTATTCTTTCATTACCACTTATCAGCATATCAAAGGGTTGCTCCTCTCCGTTACCACCATAATTATTTGCATTCACTAAGACTCCATTTTCATTAGTCGTCAAAATCATTAAATCTTTATCACCCGCTCCGAATGCATATGAGTATCCCGCTAAAATATATTCCCCAGTTAAAGTCTTTTTAAATGCATAGGGTCTATCATCTTTATTTCCTAAATCACCATATGTTTTTATCCAATTAAATGTATAATCTGACTTCATACTTATCAAAGCCATTTCTAATCCTGAACCAGATAAACTTCTAAAATTACCCAATAACATTAAATCATTATTAGCTAGTTCTATAACATCTTGTGTATTTTCGTTTTCAAGAGAACCAAAAGCAACATGAGATTGAATTATACCATCATTTGATAATTTAATCACAATTTGATCGTAATTCGTCTCAGATGTTTTTGTTCCCCCTACCATAATAAATCCACCTAAATTGCTTGTAATTATAGAAGATGGAATATCACCTGAATAATCTGTTGAACCAATCAAGTTTTGCCAAAAAATATTATTACAACTTGAATCAACCTCAAAAACCAACATGTCAGGAGAAGCCGTTGTACCTACAAAATTAGAAATCGCACATAATGTTAATCCATTTGGAGACCTTATAATTTTCCTTGGAATTTCATCATAGCTACTAGTCCTAAAAGATTTAAGCCATTGAATATTTCCAGAAAGATCAATTTCCATTATTACAATATCTAAGTTTGCCCCATTATTATAACTAGAAGAAGAACATCCCAATAAGATATTACCATTATAGTTGATTAAGGAAACATACGCAGCATCGTCATTATTCCCACCATAAATTTTCGACCAAATTATATCATAATTTGAATTCATTCTTAGGGCATAAATATCCTTACCTCCAAAACCATCAGCAGAAACAACACTTCCAGAAATAATATAACCACCATCTGAAAGCGAAATGATCGAAGTAAATTCATCATTATCAGACGAGCCATAAATCGATTCAACTACTTGAGCTTTTATTTCTAAACTTAGCAGCAATAAAAAAAAACTAAAAAAAGACCTATTTACCAACATAAAATATATAAACTATGTAACACTAATATTATTCTTTAATTACCCTAATGCAAAAAGTTTCATCATCGCATATTAAAGACAATATATATACTCCTAAGTCTAAACTATCAATATCAAATACAAGTTCTTTGTTTGCTATTTGATTAACATTTAAACTCTCTTTAAGAAGTTCTATACCATTTAAATTTTTTATTGACACACTGACTAAACCATCGTAATTTAACTGTAATCCTTTAATAGATAAAAATCTTTTTGTTGGATTTGGATAAATAAAAACATCATTTGTACTAGAACAAATTTTTATTATTTTGGAATAAGAATAATCGGCATTATAATCGACTTGCTTTAATCTGTAATAGAGACAGACATTATTTTTTTCATAATCAATGTAAAAGTAGTTTGCCTTTTCCCCTATACTCCCTTCACCTTTTACCAATTTTATTAATTCCCAGTTCTTAGCATCTAATGATCTCTCAATTTCAAAATGACTTAGATCATATTCATTTATAGAAATCCACGTTAAACTATTACCACTTCCATTAAAGGAAACTTGAAATTCCAGCAATTCCAATGGCAATGTTGAGCAAGCTAAATCATTACCGTCTAAAGAAGGAGAATTTCTAGCAATAGAAACGGAAACATTAGATAGTTGAGGATTAGATTCAGAATAACTATACGATCGAGTACTTGCGGTAATAGTCCTTTCTACAATGTTATAGGAAGAACAGTTATTAGTAACAATACCATTTTTATTAGTTTTCACAAGATAACAATCATTCAATCCTGCACCATCAGAACTACTAACACCAGCAATTGTGAAACTATTATCTGAATTTTGAACTATCGCAGAAGATTCTTCTTTACCACTATCACCTATACTAGTATTTCCAAGTATTCTACCTTGATTATCTGTCCAAACAAGTAATATGTCGTTAAGATTTAATTTATTCGTATATCCACAAAAAGCATATCCATTTGACGTTTGAGTAAAACCATATGCCCTTTCATCTCTACTACTATTATCGCCATAAGTCCTTATCCAATTGAAAGTATTATTCGATCGAATACTACAAAGAGAAAATTCTAGTCCATTACCCGAAAAACCTCTAAAATTACCCATTACAATAATATCATTGTTTGATAATTCAAGTACATCTTGTGCATTCTCACTGCTGTTACTACCGTATGCTATATTACTGGTTAATGAGCCAGTTGAGTTTAACCTCCAGATAACTTGATCGTAATTATTTTGTGTAGTGAACGAGCCTCCTGCTATTATATAACCACCTCCTCGACTTGAAATGATGGAAGATGGTATATCTCCAAAATCTGAAATTATATTTATTTGATTTTGCCAATTAATAACTTGTCCATTGTTACGAACTTCCAGAGCAAGAACATCTGGAGAATTAGAACCCGGAAAACCTATTGTAGCACATAAAATTAATCCTCTAGATGACAAATTAATTTTTCTAGGGATTTCATCTGATTTAGAACTATTAGCTCCTTTTCCATAATTTCTAGACCACATAACTAACCCATTAATATCGATTTCAAATAAAAAGATATCTAAGTCTCTTCCTCCATTATAACTTAAAGAGCTTGCTGCAATAACAATATTACCATTGTTATTAATACAAGATACAGCGTTGTCTTCATTACCTATTCCGCCATAAGTATTCTCCCAAATTATGAAACCAGAAGTATCAATCCTAGCAACATATATATCACTTCCAGCACCAACTCGAACAGTCGTTCCTATGACGATGTAATCACCGTTAGAAAGACGAACCATTGAACTAAAGCTATCATTACTTTTAGTACCTAACAGACGTTGGAAACTTTGAGAATAACAAAAATGGACATTACAAAAACAAACAATGCAAAATAGATTTAAAAATAATCGTATCATCATGATTAAAAAATTTAGTTAAAAAATAAATAAAAATGCGCCCTAAAAAATAGCAATTCAATTTTATAAATAAATTTTGAAGAAACAAAAAAATAAATGAAAGAAATAAAATGTTACAACAATTTATTATAGTGCTTAGATACATGAATATCCCAAAATACGTCTTCTACATACTTATGAGATTTATGTACAATATTTAAACTTATTTCATAATTTCTAAGAACGGAAACTATTAACAAAGCAGCTTGATTAGCATCATAATCATAAACTAAAAATCCAGAATACTTATCTTTTATAATATCAACGCAACCACCTATTGCATAGCTAACAGCAATACATCCACAAGCTATTGCTTCCAATAAAACTAAAGAAAAACTATCCGCCCTAGTAGGATAAACAAACACATCCGTCGCATTCAAAATCTCCACCATCTTCTCTTCCTCCTTTACATAACCCATGGGGTGTACGATCAGGTTTTGAAAGGCGTTGAGTTCCGACATGCTGTCTTCTCCCATCAATAAGAGGTGAATGGGAAAAGTCGTTTGTTCGTTGAGGTGTTTGAGGATGTCGTAGAGATCCGAACCGCCTTTGAAGAAATTGCCTTTGAGTTTTTGTGCGATGAAAGCAATCGTTTTCGCATCGCGCGGAATGCCGAATTTTTCTTTCATCGCTGCTTTGTCGAGCGGCTTGAAGACGTTGAGGTCAATGCCATGCGGAATCAATTCGATGCGCTTGCCTTGCAACACAGGGCTTTGTACCGCCATGTTGTACATCCAGGTGGATGGCACGACCACCGTAAAGTCCACGTCCTTGAACAAACGCTGCTTGCGGCGGAGGAGCCAGTTGCCCAAAGGCAAACCGATCGTCGGGTATACTTTGGATTCGCCCTTCGCAGCTTTTAAGTGTTTCCAGGAATCGTCGCCGAAGGTATGCGCGCCGTTGGCCGTGAAAGCCCACATGTCATGCAGTGTCCAGACCACTTTATATTTCTTCGCAATCGTGCGGATGTGCGAAGTCATGAAGTAGCCCCCTACCGTGTTGTTGATCCACACAACATCCGGTTTGATCTCTTCCAGTTTATTTAAAATGAACCATGGAGAAAAAGGCAGCCATACGTATTGCAGGCCGAGCAGGTTCATGCCGATGTTGAACAAACGTTCCAGCTTCGCTTTGAACGCAGAGCCGGTGGTTTGGTAAATGTTGGGTTCGTCCAATGTTTTGGTACGCACCAGAAAAAAGATTTCGTGACCAAAGTCCCGCTTCAGCGCTTCCGCCGTGCGGTAAGCCGCGATGCCGGAGCCGCCGGAGCGATCAGAAATATTGATGATGGCGATCTTCACAATTAAATCGCTTTGCTTTTCAATTCCTCTTTTACATACAGACCAATCAAGCCCAATAAGAAGAGAACGAAAACCCAGGACCCGATTAAAGCAACTTGCTCTGATTTTTTATAATGCTCCGGTTCAAATTTGAACACGATGCTGTGTTTTCCTGACGGTACACGCATGGCACGCAAGACGTAGTTCACGCGCAAGTGCGGAGCCAGTTTGTCGTCGATGTAAGCGTTCCATCCCGGTTGGTAATAAATTTCAGAGAAGACCACCAATTGTTCAGAAGCCGCGTTGTAATCGTATTTTAATTGATCCGGATCACTGTTCTCTACCAAAGCAATCGTTGCACTGCTGTCCACCGCAGGAGAGAAACCTGTGATCAAACTGTCGAAACGCTTGTCCACTAAAGCTACACGCGATACATCTATCTTACCCAACGCATCCATTTCTTCTTTGGCACCGCTGACTCCTTTGATCTCACGGGCAAACCAGGCATTGCCAAGTGCACCCGGATTTTGTTGCACGTAGATTTGTTCTGTTTTCTGATCCGGGAAAATGATGTATTTCGTATTCAGCATACTGAACACCGGTTGATTCAATTTGAAATTACCCACAGAATCTTTGAACTGGTAATCGATCAAATCCTGGTAGCGTGCCAATTTAATCGCACTGTAGCCACCGACAGATTTATGGAAGTAAGAAGTTGTGGCATCGTTGAAGGGACTCTTGCTCAAGTTCAATACGCGATAGCTTAATGCTTTGTCTTGCAGAATTTGTTCGTCGGCTGAAGTCATGGTCACCCAGTCTTCGTTTGTTTTTTTCTTGGTGAACGCAGAGGCATCCAGATAACGTTTGTCTACCCAGGCGATGTCGATGATGATTAAGAAAGCCAAAGCGACGTATACAATTTTAGGACTGAGTTTATCCGTGAACCAGGCCCACAGCAAACCGGCCGTTGCCAATACAAAGAATAAGGTACGGAACGAATCCGTTCTGAATTTAGACGCACGGTCCGCATGCAAGGCTTCGATCAACCAATCCGGGTAACCGATCTCTGCATCTTTTACACTCGTGAAGTCAAAGAAGGCACCGCCCATCAATCCGAAGATCAAGGCGAGTCCACCGCAAATACCTAAAGTCCATTTTAAGCCTTTGTAAAAATCTTTGGCTTCCACTTCTCCTTTGGCCAATTTCACCAATAAGATGCCACCTAAGAAAGGCACTGTCATCTGCGCGATGCATAAGGCCATCGTCACTGAACGGAATTTATTGTAGAGCGGTACATTGTAGAATAAGAAATCAGTCAGCAAATCAAAATTTCTCCCCCATGACATCATGATGGAAAAAACAGTCGCTGCCAGGATCCACCATTTGTATTGATCCTTGATGACAAACATCGCCAGGACAAATAAGAACACCATGATGGCACCGAAATACAAGGGCCCGGCTGTGAAGGGTTGATCCCCCCAATACAAAGGTACACGCTCGATGTACTGCTTCGCATCGGTACGCGGCACACCGTTGGCGACCATCGTTTTGTACATGTTCGAACTGGTACTCAATTTTTCACCCGTAGCACCGCCGTAGAAATAAGGAATGAAAATCGTGAACGTTTCCGATACCGCATTACTCCAGCTCAAGGCGTAATCCTTATCGAGTCCCGCATTGTCTTTGGAAGCGGCTTTCAATTCAGAACCGCCACGAATGGTATTCTTAGAGTATACATAATTCGTCCACATTTTAGAAATGTTTGGACCTACTGCCACGACACTGCATACGACAACCAATACTGTAGCTTTGGCAAAGTGTACATAAGTTTTATTTTTGATCGCCATCACCAATTCGTACAAGCCCATGAAGAGCAATACAATCAATAAGTAATAAGCGATTTGGTAGTGACCATAAAAGATTTGCAAACCCAGGAAGAACGTTGTGACAATCGCACCGACAATGTATTTGCGCTGCTGAAAAATCAACCACACACCGGCCAGTACCGGAGCCATAAGCCCCATGTCGTAGACCTTGTTGAGGTGACCCGCTTCAAAACTGATGATGTTAAACGTAGAAAAGGCAAAGCCTGCAGACATGGCAAAGGAGAGCCAGGCATTGGCGCCGACTACCACCATGAGCACATAGAAACCCACGAAACAAATCCATGCCAGCAATACAGGAGTCGGCAACGAGGCGCGCAACACGGCGTGTACACCGGCAATGTAATTGGTGGTGTGACCGACCCAAACCGGCATACCGGAAAAACTATTGTTTGTCCAGAGTACCTCACCCCCATTTTTCTTGATGTAGGTATCCGCTTCTTTGGAAAAACCTTTGGCCTGAACGACGTC
Organism: Chitinophagaceae bacterium; assembly: GCA_028288405.1. Classification (GTDB taxonomy): domain Bacteria; phylum Bacteroidota; class Bacteroidia; order Cytophagales; family Cytophagaceae; genus JACMQM01. The sequence goes on along the minus strand of JAQBNS010000084.1, from coordinate 11,712 downwards.
GTTCTGTACAATTTCTTTTCCTGACAGCGTCGGATAATAGTAAAGGAATAAAACCGCAAGGAAAGCGATGTTGGCAATCAGGTGCGGAAGGAATTTCTTGAAAAAGTCAGTATTCATAGTTGAAGGTTGATTCAGTCTTCAAAAATAAAACATCTGCTGTTAAAAACCACTTGAAGTCCGAGTAATTACCGAATCTCCGCTACCTTGTTTTCAACATCACCTGTGTGGTGTACAGACCGCTTTGCAGTCTTCTTCTGGCGGCAGGACTATAACCTTCGTAGCTATAAGGAGCAAAACAAAGGTAATAAGGCGCCCGCAGCAAGAGTGAGGAAGAGTCCTTCAAACAGCTAACAACTTCCTGCCCTTCAATGGGATAGAGAATGGCTGTATTGTAAAAAGAAAGAGAAGGATCAACACGACGCTGAGGAATGTTGTAATAAGCATAAGGCGAATGGATGTTACAATATGGAACCGCGCCGCTTGCACCCTTCGTTAATTGGATCACAGGAGATTCCAATGTGCTACCATCCATTGGATGCGAAAAGGCAAACAAGACATCCCGTGGATAAGTAATGGATTGATACATCTGGTGAAAGTTCCAAAAAGAAAACAAACTCAAGGCCACCAACACCGACAAAGCAGGAGCCGTAAAACTTTTCAAACGCGTGCAAGCCGCCAGTACCGCCCAAATCATGAAAGGTACAAAGGCATGAATCAATCGTCCGTAAAAAACCATGAACTCGAAGACTTCACCCAATACCATGTGAAAGGCCCAGGCGCCGAAAGCCAATCCCAGAAACACGCGCACCGGATCAAACACCTTCATCCGCGAGCGCAGCAAAGCGATCAGGCTTAAAGCGCCTGCGATTAAAAAGGCATAACTCAATAGCCATCCCACTGCACCGTTACTTTCTTTCATGTATAGAATCATGAACTCCAAACTCTCGTGGTAATCGCCCTGATTGATGCCGAGTGATAAGCCGGCCAAGCTGTAGAGTAAGGATTTTCCGTAACACCAATACACCGCTTCAAAGCACAACACCACCATAAATGCTCCTGTTAAAAAAGGAATCACTTCCCATAGGCCATCGATAAAACGTCGGCTTCCTGAAACCATAAACAGGTAAACCATCATCAACACAGGTAGCCAGTAATAGCCAGGATACGTCAGCCAGGCCAAAGCCGCCAGGATACCGGCGATGTACTTTGCACGCGTGGAAATGAATCCGGCTGTCCGGTGCACATGCACAAGGAGTCCCAGTGCGAGGAGCAACAGCATCAAAGCGATATCGTAAGGTAAAATATGTCGTGCGTGCACGTGGTTGTTGATCAGTAAAACAAAACAAGCCAAAGCCAACAGCGGAATATAATCCGTTTCAGGAAAGAGCAATGACGTTAACCGGTAAAACACAAAAGCCAACATGCCGAAAAGCAAAATATGAAAGTACTGCACCCACACTAAAGAATCGGGATGATTCAGACCTTGTTCGTGCGGTAAGAGTTGTTGTACCAAAGCCGGTATAGCATGCAGCAAGCAATCAACAGGCCGGGCATCCGTTTTCAGCAACGCTCGGACTCCTTCTTTGACATTTCCATCTAAGAGTTGAGCGACCAGGTATTGCGATGCTTCGTAGCGCGTTTCATCTGTAAACGCGTAGACACCCTTCCCCATCCAGCTGACACGTATAGCCATGGTGATCAATAGGATCAACAACCCTAAAAAAACAGGTGATTTATAAAAGTATTTTTTATACATTGAGATACAGGTCAACAATCCCGCTTAAAAATACATACAAATGAAGAGAAATATTGTACAGCAGGCGTTCATTTTACTGATTGCTGTTTATTCTTTAACCAGTTGTGCTACACATACCCAATCCCTCGCCTCTACTTTCTGGCGCTATACGGACGAAGACCTGAGTTATGAATTGATGCTCAAACCCGATGGACACATTTATTCCTACCATCCCAGCGACGCTTCACCGGAGAATGACTTCTGGAAGCAGAAAGGAAAAAAAATCACCTTTACCATGAACGACAGTTACGCGGTATACAAAGGCAAATTGATCAACGACAGCACCATAGTGGGCATAGGCCGCAGCGCAGGATTCCGATGGAAATGGAGCGCAAAATTTGTAACAAATAATTGAAAAAGGACGGGATTTATCCTATCTTAACACAATCTATAACCAGCAAAAAAACATGAGAAAAACATCCGCTTTGATCGTATTACTGATGCTCTTCGCTTGCTCCGCCGTAATGGCACAAACAGCAGAAGGATTACCGGTAAGTAATGAAACCCAAAAAATCCTCTACACTGAAGTCATAAAAGTAACGGACAACAGTAAAAAAGACGTGATTTACGACAGAGCGTTCAGCTGGGCGCAGAACAACAAATACAGAATTACACAGATGGATAAGGCCAACGGCATCATGACTTGCGAAGGTTCTTTCCCAGTCACGTATCCGGGACCTCGTGTAGGCATGAACGATAACGGTGTAGTTAAATTTACCGTGACGGTAAACGCCAAAGACGGTCGTTACAAATACGACATCACCAACTTCAAACACGAAGGCGGCAAAGGAAAAGGCAATGGCGGTGCATTAGAACTCAAATCTGCCGAATGCGGCAAGTTCGTTTTGCCTGACGGCGGATGGGCCAAAATCAAAAAAGACACCGCTACCAAAATGAAAGAAGTCATCAATGATATGCAATTGAGCATTTCCCCTGCGGGAGAAGCTCCGGTCAAATCTGACTGGTAATCAGGACTAAGAGTTGTAAGTAATAAGTTATAAGTTGTAAGTACGAATAAAAAAGGAGATCGAATGATCTCCTTTTTTATTATTTTCCTATGACTTACAACTTACAACTTACCACTTATTACTATATTTGCAAGACCTGATGCGTTGAAACTTTTCCGGCCTCAGTCGTTTGCCCTCCTGCCTCATGAAGACTTATAAAAATCTTTTATTCTACGTCGTAACCATTGGTGGTTTTTTTGGATTGATCCTTTACATTCTTAGTCTGGGTCAATTGCTGGAAGTACAAAAATCCATTCAGACCATTATTAAAACCACTTCTCACTGGCAGCAATTCATTACGACCTATCACCACAACCTGACACATCCCCTGGCGATCCTGCTGTTGCAGATCATCACGATCATCCTGGTGGCCCGCATATTTGGTTTCATTTGTAAGAAAATCAGACAACCCACGGTAATCGGAGAAATTGCCGCCGGCATATTTCTCGGTCCTTCTTTTGTAGGAGCCTACGTTCCTGAATTTTCTGCTTTCCTCTTCCCCGCACAATCACTGGGCAACCTGCAATTCCTCAGTCAAATCGGATTGATCTTTTTCATGTTCATCATCGGAATGGAATTGGATCTTCGCATTTTGAAAACCAAAGCCAACGATGCTTTAGTCATTAGTCATGCCAGTATCATTTTCCCTTTTACATTGGGTGTAGGACTGGCTTATTACATCTACCTGAATTTCTCACCGCCTACCATTAACTTTCTTTCTTTCGCTTTGTTTCTGGGCATCGCCATGAGCATTACCGCCTTTCCCGTATTGGCGAGGATTGTACAAGAACGGGGATTATCAAAAACACGGGTAGGTACCATTGTCATCACCTGCGCAGCAGCGGACGATATCACCGCCTGGTGCTTGCTGGCCGTCGTGATTGCCATCGTGAAAGCAGGCACAGTGGTCAGCGCGGTCTATACCATCATTATGGCGGTCGGTTATGTTTTCCTGATGATAAAAGTCGTGCAGCCTTTCCTCAGAAAACTGGGAGATAAATATTCTTACAAAGAAAGTTTGAGCAAACCCATTGTAGCGATCTTCTTCGTGATTCTGTTGCTCTCTTCCTTCACCACAGAAGTGATCGGCATACACGCTTTATTCGGTGCCTTCCTGGCCGGTGTAATCATGCCGAGCAATATGAATTTCCGCAACATCTTCATTGATAAAATCGAAGACGTATCCATTGTGTTATTGCTCCCTTTGTTTTTTGTATTCACCGGATTGCGTACACAGATCGGATTGCTCAATGACGTCTACCTTTGGAAAATTTGCGGACTGATTGTTCTGGTAGCCGTAGTCGGCAAATTTCTCGGCAGTGCTTTATCGGCGCGTTATGTGGGACAAAGCTGGAGAGACAGTTTGACCATCGGCGCCTTGATGAACACCCGCGGACTGATGGAATTGGTGGTACTCAACATCGGTTATGATCTTGGGGTGTTGTCCCCGCAAGTCTTTGCCATGATGGTGATCATGGCCTTGGCGACTACCTTGATGACAGGTCCCGCTTTGGATTTGATTAATAAATTCTTACCTGAGAAAAAATATCCTGTCACCCACTTACAAGACAGTAACCAAGGACAGCGTAAATACAAAATGCTCGTCTCCTTTGGTAATCCGAAGAGAAGTCAAACGATGATCAAGCTGGCCAATTGTTTTGTTAAGAAAACCATCCAACATACTTCTGTTACGGCTTTGCACTTGTCGCACAGTACAGAACTCAACCAGATCAATACACCGGATTACGAACTGGATATTTTCAAACCCATTGAGAAAGAAGCGAAGAAATTAAATATTCCTCTCTTTACTATTTTCAAGGCCACGCAAGACATCGACAAAGAGATCGTACACACCGCCAATGAAGGCAACTATGACCTGGTGATCATCGGTATCGGACAATCGATCTTTGAAGGAACCTTGTTAGGAAAAATATTGGGTGTCACCAGTAAGATCATCAATCCTGAACGTTTACTGGATACCTTGACGGGTAAAGAAAAACTATTTGAAAACACCATCTTCGGAGAGCGTGTGAAATTGATTTTAAAAAGCAGTAAGGTTCCTGTAGGATTCTTTATCGATAAGGATTTGGAAGAAGTGAATCATGTATTGATTCCGATCTTCTCCATCAGTGATAGTTTCTTATTGGTCTATGCTCAGAAGTTGATTCACAACAGCGATGTAAAAGTAACGATCATCGACGTCACCGGCACTATCAAACAAAATCCGGAGATCAAAGAGAACATTAAATCCATTGAGCGCATCACGCACCACAACATGTCGATCTACGACGAAGATAAATTAGATTCCGCTTTACTCGCTGATCAAAACCTGGTACTCATCAGCATCGACGGCTGGCAGAAGGCGGTAGATTTGGAAAGTACATGGCTAAAGGATACGCCTTCAACGTTGATTATTAAGGCGTAAAAAATTTAGTTGTTAGTTGTTAGTTGTTAGTTGTTAGTTTTACTAATAATTTTCATTCATAAAAAAAGAAGAGCCCTCTAATAGTAAGAAGGCTCTTCTTTTTTTATACTTCATTTTATTATTTATTTGTCAGTATAACCGAACTAACAACTAATAACTAATAACTTTTATCTATAACTTTTATCTATAACTTTTTTTAATCTGCTCCTTATGCTTCTCCGAGTACTTGATTAAATACTGCACCTGTTTTTGCTCTTTGTGTTTTTGTTTGTTAAACTCCGCCAACAAGACTTTATCGTTACCTAAAATTTTCAAAATCTTTGGATTAGATAACTCAAACGTTTCTCCGGTATTGATATCAATCGCTTTATCTACTACTGTTTTGGCTCTGGCTCCGCCCATTACGTAACCACCGGTTGATGAACCGGGACCGGTATTCGTGGCAGATGCCGTGCTTTTATGGATGTACTGGTAATACATGTAACGCCCCATGTATACTACTTTGTCATAGGTAATATTCTTATCGAACTTAGGCTCCCTGGATATAAAAACCGAAGTGCCGTCACAAAATCCCCAGATGGGTGTTTTCTTTTCACAAGGCATCACCGAATCACAATTCAATTTCGCAACAGGTATATCCTTTTGATAAAGACTTTCCTCCACGTCGTATTCGATCAACGTGCCATTCGTTAACGGAATGGAAGGCGCATTCCTGCGAAACTCTTCAAACGACTTGTAAATGCCTTTTACTTTGATGGTATTAAAGTAAAATAAAGAATCCGTTACTTCTTGCGCGTAGCCAACAGAACACAAGCTTATCAAACAAACAACTACTATATATCGCATCATTTTTCTTTTTTTTTCTAACGACTAACTTCTAACGACTAACAACTCTACTGACTATCCACATATACCTTCTTAGAAGGAATAGTGAGAATAATAATCAATCCAATAATAAATAACACACCCAACATCAACAAGGTATTGCGCATGTCGCCGGTGATGTGGCGGATGAGGCCGAATAAAAAAGTACCTAAGACAATCGATATTTTTTCGGTAACATCGTAAAAACTAAAATACGAAGCAGTCTTCTCTACTCCATCCGGTAATAGCTTGGAATACGTCGCTCTGGATAAAGATTGTATCCCTCCCATCACAAAGCCGATGGCACCGGCCAGTGCAAAGAAACTGAATCCCTTTTGTACGAAATAACCCGAGACACAAATCAACAACCACACAACGATACCGTAAGCCAATGCTCTGGTATTGCCAAAGCGTGCCGATACTTTATTGAAACAGTAGGCTCCCAAAATCGCCACGAGTTGTATGATCAAAATGGTAGCAATCAATTCTGCCGATTCTATCTTAATCACTTCCTTCGCGAACAAAGGCGCCAGGTACATGACCGTTTGCACACCCATGTTATAGAAGAAAAAGGAAATTAAAAATCGCTTTAACAATTTACGCATACCGATTTTATCACTGATGGCTTTTAATTCTCTGAAACCACCGGACAACCAACCCCAACCTTTTAATAACACCGGTTTATCTTTGGGCAATTGACTGAAAGAATAGGTAGCAAATACAAACCACCAAACACCTACCGTCAGGAAAGATATTCTGGCTGCTTCTCCTTGAGTGATTCCAATTAGTTCATACTTCGCGGCGAGTATCATACCAATGTTCACCACCAGCAATAATACACTACCTATATAACCCAATGAAAACCCTTTGGCACTTAAACTATCGAAACGGTCTTCCGTCGCGATATCCGGCAAGAAAGAATTGTAATACACGATACTACCGCTGTAACCCAGACTGGCTATGATGAACGTTGGAATCGCCCAATCTACATCAGCATCTATTTTTGCTCCGGGACTTTTAAAGAAATACAACAAAGCACAGGCAGCGCTTCCCATATAGGCAAACAAAGCCATGAACATTTTCTTACGACCGGCTACATCGGCAATGGAAGTTGAAATAGGACTTAAGATCGCCGCAATTAAAAAAGAAACAGAAACTGCATAAGAATACAAAACAGAATTGGCTACTTCGTAACCCCAAAACATTGTCATGGGACTTCCATCGGCTTCCGTCGCGGAAAGAAAATATTCCGGAAATACTGCTGTGGTAATGGTCAAAGAAAAGACAGAGTTTGCCCAGTCATACATGCACCAACCATTGAGAACTTTGGGATTATTCTTTTCCATGAATAGATCTATGTTAAAGATCTAAAATAAGTGAAAAGAATGAGGTTCATGCTATTCTTGAAGAAGAAAAAAGATCGATGTGGATAGGTTGATTCCCCTGATAGACCGAAATGTGTCGATTACAAGAGGGATTACTTTAGGAGTTATTGAATTGTATAAAGGTAAGAAAGATCCTAATTTGGGCGTGTCCCTGCGGGTCGGGCTATTCGTTCCAAGTCCTCACGCGAATCATAAGGAAAGTCTTTCAAGGAACTTTCAGCCGCGCTCCGGGCTTTCCACTCCTATCCCTCACGCAAATACAGCAGAACTATTGAGCGTATTGCTGAATAAGTTTTTCCAGTTCGTTGGCTTGCACCACACCGGACTGTCTCCATAAGATTTTACCTTCTTTGAACAAGACCAGCGTCGGAACTCCCTGCACCTGGTAAGCAGATGCCGCTGCCGGATTTTTATCTACGTCGATCTTGATGATCTTTGCTTTTTCTTTTACAGAAGAAGCTACCTGTTCCAAAATGGGAGCCATTGCTTTACAAGGTCCGCACCAGGTGGCATAGAAATCTACCAATACCAATTGGCTTCCTTTGATTAAACTGTCGAATGAAGTGGCCATGTTGTTTATTATTTAAATGTGCAAACAAAAAATATCGATCACTTAAACAGGCCAACTACCATGCCAGTTTTATTATACTATCCTCGGCCTGTCCCCTGACAGGCCGAAACGCATCGATTACAAAATCAGTGTCGTATTACGAGCAGATGGCCTGTCGGGGGACAGGCCATGGATAGAAAACCAATATGTCTTCTATAGCTCATGCTGTGCTTTTTCAAGCGCCTGGTATCCTCCATCGATGTTGATGACCTGCTCAAAGCCTCTGGCCTTGAGCATAGATGCCGCGATCATGGAACGATAACCTCCTGCGCAATGAATGTACAAGGGTTCTTTCCTCGAAAGACTGTTCATGTGATCGTTCAACCCATCCAATGGAATATTTTCCGCAACAGCTAGATGGCCGTTCTCAAATTCTTCAACGGTTCGAACATCTACAATTTTATCCTTCGCATGCTTACGAATTAAATCTTCTGCCGTGATATGATCTACATGATCTGTTTCTTTGCCTGCCGCCATCCAGGCTTTCATGCCGCCTGCCAAATAACCGATGGTATGATCATAGCCCACTCTGGCCAAACGGGTAGCCACTTCTTCTTCTTTGCCTTCTTCCGTAATCAATAAAATAGGCTGTAAAATATCCGGTACCAATGTTCCCACCCAGGGCGCAAATCCCCCCTCGATACCGATGTTGATGGCATTGGGAATAAAAGCAGCAGCAAACTGCGGTGCAGGTCTCGTATCTAAAATCAAAGCACCGGTTTCATTCGCCAGGTGTTCAAATTCAACGGGTGTCAAGGGATGATTCGCACGCTTCAATACGTTATCGATACTTTCGTATCCCTGTTGATTCATCTGCACATTGAGTGGAAAATAACCGGGAGCAGGCAATAAGCCTTCTGTAACTTCTTGTATAAATTCCGCTTTGGTCATGTCAAACCGCAACGCATAATTTGTTTTTTTCTGTTCACCGATCGTGGATACGGTTTCTTTGCTCATGTGTTTACCACAAGCCGAACCCGCACCATGTGCCGGATAGACCAACACGTCATCCGGTAAAGTCATGACTTTTGTTCGCAAAGAATCATACAACAGACCCGCTAACTCATCCTGTGTCATATGGGTCGCTTTCTGCGCCAGATCCGGTCTGCCTACATCACCGATGAATAATGTATCTCCGGTGAACACCGCCCTTTCTTTTCCATGCTGATCTATCAAAAGATAACAGCTGGATTCCAGGGTATGTCCGGGAGTATGCAATACTTTAAGTTGTACTTTCCCTAATTGAAATACTTCCTGGTCTTTGGCCTGGTAAGACTCGAAGGCTGTTTGAGCTGTCGGTCCATAAACGATAGTCGCGCCGGTCGCCTTCGCCAGGTCGATGTGACCGCTGACAAAGTCGGCGTGAAAATGTGTTTCGAAAATGTATTTGATTTTTACACCGTCTTTCTTCGCCCGTTCGGTATAGGGTTTGATTTCGCGCAACGGATCAATGATGGCTGCTTCTCCTTCGGAGACAATGTAATAAGCACCTTGTGCCAGACAGCCGGTATAAATTTGTTCTACTTTCATGAGGCCTTGACTTCTCGCATGCCATCGATGTCCCACTTCCTCACATACACCAGGGGCTTAGCGATCCTGAACTTGCGCGACTGACCGTCTTTGGTGACCGTGATGTACGTATCGATATCCGGACAACCCGGATCGGCGCATTTAATCTCGGATACCAGCAGTTCTAATGGCTCTTCCAAGGTAAACTTATCCTTTACCCAGGTGCGAATGAGTTGATGCAGCTTGGTATTGGCCGTATCGTTGGGATTGACGAAATAAGTTTTATCCATGGTTTCTCTTTATTGCTATTCCAACAAACTGAACTTGTATTCAGTTCAGCCTTTCCTTCATAAAAAAAGAGCTCATACTCAGTATAAGCTCTTTTCTTTATTGATTCATTCAATACGATTATTGAACTCTGATTTTTTCCGCTACGATACCTTTGTTGGTATACACATGCACGATCAGCATTCCTTTTTGTGTGGTATGGAAAGAAGCAGCGCCTGCAAATTCTTCAGACGTTCCATTCAAACCGTAAACAATCACTTTATCGATGATGACATTTCCATTGATGTTGATGCGACCGTCTGTAGAGGGATTTGGAGAGATTGAGATACCGGCGGATTCTGCTGATACTACAGAAGTGGCAGCAGAGATGTTGTACGTTACTGTTCCGGTATAAGGATTTTCATCCGAATCATCATTGACAATAGACAAAGTCAAAGAATAAGGACCGGGAGCTGTAGTGGCTTTGCTGGATACTGTAAAAGTAGTAGAACTACTGGCTGGAATAACCGGATTCACACCTGATTCATCCAATACTACTTCGCTTGCTGCTGATCCCGTTAAGGAAATGTACACACCGCCTGTCATGCTGAGTGTCAAATCAGAAGTTCCCTTATTTTGAATGGTAAAGGTAAAGGTTCTCACCGTCCCCTCCGGAATGTCAAATGGAGAAGCTTGCGTATCGCCATTTTGAAGGTCAAAAGGAAAAGGGAAGCCGGGAACGGAAACCTGCAGATTGATCTCCGGTTGAGCCAATGCGGCAAAAGAAAATAATAAAACGAATGCAAATGCGTATAAAGCTTTCATAGGTTGAGGGTTTTGTTTTTTATTTTTAGAGTAATCGTTCTAAAGGCTTTATGAATAACATACAAGAGGATAATTAATCATAGACTAAGATAATCATTTTTACCTAAATAGAACATCCTGTCGTATAAAAAATGGCAATAGGCCATCGTTTTTCGGCCATTTTTATGGAGCATTCAAAAATCTTTCCTACCTTCTCCCTGTACTAACCTCTTATCTGAATTTGATATGAAAAAGCTATTCTTTCTAATGATCCTGTTTATCGGTATTCAAGCGGCTCAGGCACAAAACAATCAACAAAAGTCCATGATGACCGCCGAACAAAAAGCGGACGAGTCGGTGAATAAATTAAAGACCGAACTGTCTTTGAGCGATGAACAAGTAACAAAAGTAAAAGCGATCACTGTAGATAAAATCAACAAAGTTACCGCAGCACATAAAAAGAACGGCGCGGACAAAAGTCGTTTACAAGCAGCTAATAAATTGATTCAGGATGAATACGAAACGTCGTTGAAAGGGATTGTGACGGAGGAGCAGTATAATAAGTATTTGGCTTCGAAAGGACACTAAGGGAGAGTGGAGATAGAGAGCGGAGATAGAGAGCGGAGATAGAGAGCGGAGAGCGAAGGTTTATTTGCTGCATAAATTTTACCATGAAAAACACTTTAATACCTTTGCTGGCGCCAATATTTATTGGTGCCCCTTCACATAGGACATCCGTCCGGGTATTCTAAATAGTAATAATATTTTTAACCTTGTTCTATATAAGATAGACGATCAATACCATACACATTTAGTAGATCAGCCAATAATAAAAAAGAGAAGTAGCAGTAACAAGGATTATTCGCTTATGCAAGGATAATTAGTTCAGTTGCAAATTAGTCCCTGGGCAGAAGCCCTATGTGTAAAGTCACCAATAAATATTGGCGCCAGCAAAGGTATTAAAGTGTTTTTCATGGTAAAATTTATGCAGCAAATAAACCTTCGCTCTCCGCTCTCTATCTCCGCTCTCTATCTCCGCTCTCTAT
>JAQBNS010000072.1 GCA_028288405.1 Chitinophagaceae bacterium | reverse complement strand
CTTCTAAATAGTTGATCCAGCGAAGTTGTTTGACATTGAACGCATAGTGTTCCTCGCGTTGCAAAGTTCCGCTTGGATAGTAATACAATTGATCCAGGTTCTTTTTACCCAGAACATAAAGTTCTTTGTATTTGGGTTTGCCGTTGTCATGATAGCCTGACCATGGGCCGTCTTTGATCCAACCGTTAGGATCCTGATTGTTCTTGATGCTATAAGTGCCTTCTTCTTTGAGTTGTTCGTTTTCGTAATAGCTTTTTGTTTTGACCAGCGCATTTTCTGTATCGTACACATGAAGTTCTTTCAAAGCGCCGGAAGGATAGTAGTAATAATTTTTCCCTGTTTTTATTCCTTCCTTATAGTTCAACTTGTGCATGGGCTTGCCGGTATCATAATAGGCTTTGTTCTCTCCATGCAATACACCGGATTGGTAACCGGTCTCTAATATCAGCACACCGGCCTTGTTGTATTCCATGTAGGCGCCTTGTTTTTTTCCACCGTCTAAAGTGGATTGACTTTCCAGCTGACCGTTGTCAAAATAAGTTTTGAAGAAACCGAACAATACGCCATTCCTGTAATTTTCTTCTGTTGCCAATGTGCCTGTAGGGTAGAAGCGTTGCGTAAGTCCGTTGAGCGTATTGTTTTTAAAGGCGCTCTTGGTTTTTATTTTTCCATCGTTGTAATATTCGATCAGCAGACCGTTTTGCTGACCGCGTTGGTATTCGCATTCACTTTTTAAATTGCCTTCAGGATAATATAGAAATACTTTGCCGTCCAGATCACCCATTTTAAATTGGGCTTTTTGCAAGGTGTGACCATCGGGGTAAAACGTTTCGACCCATCCGTTCAACTCCCCGTCTCTAAAGGAGGCCACGCTTTTCTTTTCTCCCTTGGGATAATATTCTGTCCAGGTACTATCGGGCAGGTCTTTTAACAAATAGCCTGTAGCTATGATTTTGTGATCAGTGTTGATGCGTGTGGCAATAATGAGATCAGGCGTATGCGTGGTTTTATACTTTTCTATAAAAGACAAGTGTCCGTCAAACTCCCAGAACCAGGCAGAGTCTATGCGATTGCCATTTTTATAATAGATCTTAGATTTTAAATGCCCATCACCGAAATGCTCTTCCTGTGGGCCATTGAGCATGTTGCGCAAGTAATTGTGAAAAGCAAGTGTATCACCTTCCTGTGAAAAGCGAACCCAATAACCGTCTTTCATGGAAGAGTCTTCTGTGAGTACTTCATATTCGAGTTCTACCGGTATCTTCATGCCAACACTATCAAATGCAGGATAGAAGGACTTGATCGTTCTGCGTTGGGCGTGGCCATGCAGAGCGATCAGCATCAATCCTATTAGTACAAATGATTTAATAGTGTAAGAAAGCATAGTTCATGTTAAGTATAATTCAGATTGATAAACAATCTGTCTAACCCCTAAATCCCCTGAAGGGGACTTTCCAGCAAATTGTTTTTTGTCTTATTCTTGTTCGTACTTTTCTAAACACAATCATTAACTACGAAAGTAAAGTCCCCTTCAGGGGATTTAGGGGTTAGACAGGTGATATAAAGAAAATAGATTTATAATTTTTATATTCTTTCAAATACCAATGCCGTAGATCCACCGCCGCCATTGCATATACCCGTTGCACCGTACTTTGCATGGTTGGCTTGTAACACGTGCAACAATGTCACGACAATGCGTGCACCGGAGCAACCCAGCGGATGGCCGAGGGCAACAGCACCGCCGTTGATGTTTACTTTACTTTCCGGGAGATTGAGGATTTTGTTATTGGCAACAGACACCACGGAAAAGGCTTCGTTGATTTCAAAGAAATCGATTTGGTCCATTTTTAATCCTGCTCTTTCTACTGCCAGAGGAATGGCTTTGGAAGGAGCAGTGGTAAACCATTCCGGTTGTTGAGCAAAGTCTGCAGAGGAAAGTAGTTTAGCAATCGGCTTTAAGTTATGTTGTTTGACGTATTCTTCACTGGCCAATACAATCGCTGCTGCACCGTCGTTGAGTGTAGAGGCATTGGCCGCAGTTACTGTTCCGTCTTTTATAAATACCGGTTTAAGAGAAGGAATTTTATCAAAGTTTACTTTGCTGTATTCTTCGTCTCTGTCAATCGTCATGGGGATTTTCCCCGGCAATTCTACCGGTACAATTTCTTCGTTAAACAATCCTTTTGACCAGGCTTCGGCTGATTTGGTATAAGAAGCGATGGCGTATGCATCCTGTTCTTCACGCGAAATGTTCATTTCTTTAGCGGTGAGTTCAGCCGCATTACCCATGTGGAAGTCGTTGTACACATCCCACAAACCGTCTTTCACTAAGCCATCGACCAAGGTATCGTTACCTAATTTCGTACCGAAGCGGGCCTTGGCTAAATAGTGGGGGACATTGGACATACTTTCCATACCGCCGGCTACAGCCACATGTATGTGGCCGCTTTGAATAGCCATGGCTGCTAATGAAATGGCTTTTGAACCGGAAGCACAAACTTTATTGATGGTTGTACATTCTGTAGAGTCGGGTAATCCTGCAAACTTAGCCGCCTGACGGGCCGGAGCCTGACCGAGGTTAGCGCTAAGTACATTTCCCATGTAGACTTCTTGTACATGTTCGGGTGCCACATTCGCTTTTTCTAAAGCTCCTTTGATCGCTGCGGCGCCCAATTGAGTGGCGCTGACAGAACTTAATGTTCCTCCGAAGGAACCGATGGGTGTGCGTACTGCGGAAAGGATGTAAACGATTTTGCTCATATTACCAGGCCGGTTCGTTAGGTTTAGTAGTGGTATTAACGGGAAGTTGTTGTATGTATTGTTTCTCTGAGTTCTTCATAGACTCCAGCAACAGACGGGCTTTGTTGATGTCCATGTATTTGTTGGCATGTGTGGAGGAGCGCAAGGCTTCTTTTTCTTCTTCACTGCCGGAAGGATCAGCTTTGTAATCGGGCGTGTTAGCGTCTCCGGTTTTTTTCTTTTGCTGTTCGTGCTGTCTTTTCTGTTGCTCCTGCTGAGTAGGTTCATCTTTTAAAGTAAGTGCCCATTCCAGGTTAAGCACCGCATGCTTGTTGGCCGCATTTTTACGCAAGGATTGAATAAATAATTCCTTTCCTTCTTTCAATTTCTGGGTACGACAACAAATGATTCCCATTTGATTCAGGGCCTGTGAAGAAAGTACGGAATCGTTTCCATCGGCAATGATTTGATAATATTTATACGCTTGCTTCAGTTGTAGCGAGCGGTAACAGGCATTGGCATGATCGTAAATCAACGAAGGTTCTTTGATCTGGTATTTTGTTTCCAGCAGTGTATAAATTTTTATAGCTTCCAGGTATTTCTTTTCGGCGTAGCGTTGCTTCACTGCTGTTTTCAATTCGTTCACTTCGTTGGTATAGAAGAGAAAGGAAAACAAAGAGGTAAACGATATGGCGAGAAAGAATTTCATTGGGTTAGATCGTCATGGTTTTAACGGTAATGACAATGTCCATGGTCATAAATAAAACGGATAATACCAGAAAATAAAAGTATTTATTGATGGAAGTATGCGCGTTGTCCTTTTTCTGATCCAGGCCTGGAAGAGCAGCACTGTATTTAGCGAGTTGTTCGTATTCGTGCGCCTCAAAATAAATACCTTTCAGGTCATTGGCCAATTGACGCAAGCCTTCTCTATCGAGTCTGGTCATGACTTTTTTACCTTGCTCATCGTTCAGATACGTTTTGCCTAAAGGAATAGGGGTAGGAATACTGGAGCCCGTGCCCACTACAATGAAATGATAGGGCAATTTTCTTAAAGACAAAACGGTGGACCGAGGTATTTCAGTATGAAATTCACCGTCAGTGAGAAGTAACACAATCGAAGATTTCTGAGTCTGATTTTCTTCTTTAGACTTGGCATAAAGCTCGTTGTAGAGATCTGAAAAAACGGTTCTGGCATTGGTTCCCGGATGGGCAAACAAGTGTGTAGAAAGCTGACCCGCAAAAAGCTTAAAGGCATCCCGGTCGGAGGTCAGCGGGCACAGTGTTTGTACAGCCGGAGCAAAAGCAGAGAGCGCAAACAGATCGTTGGGGTATTGATCGAATAGAGAAAAGATAACTTTTTTGGCCTCGTCCAGACGGGAAGGAGGTACATCCTGGGCAGCCATAGATTGAGATACATCTACATAGATCAACCAATTTTTGGAAGCCAGTGTTTGGTCTTGTTTAATATACCCGAAGGAAGGACCCAGTAAAGCTATGATCGCACAGACAAGCACCAGACTACGCAACACAAATTTAAGGTAAACCCGTGTATGCGGAAAAGTCTTGAGGTGTATGGCAATGGTATTGAGCTTATACAGGTAAATGGCACCAAACAAAAGGAATAGTGCTCCCGCTATCCATTCCTGCCAGCTCAGGGAATAAATCCAAATCATGCATTGAATTTAGTAATTATCGGTAAGAGGAGGATAAAAGATTGGAATTAATTAGTGGTACTTGAGTATAAAGAGAAGAGTTGACAATGGTTTCTTCACGATGAGATAG
>JAQBNS010000069.1 GCA_028288405.1 Chitinophagaceae bacterium | reverse complement strand
TGCAGCGCGTTTCTTTTCAAACTTCTGCCAAAGAAAAAGGATTGCTGCATTTAACCGTAGAAGTCACTACCATCAGTGGAGAGAAAAACACTGCTAATAATAAAGCTCATGTTTATATTGAAGTCATTGACAATAAACAAAAAGTTTTGATCTGTGCAGCAGCGCCTCATCCCGATGTAAAAGCCATACGTAGTGCATTGGATAAAAAAGAAAACATAGAGACGTTTCTCTGCATCCCCGGTATCAGTGCCTTACCTAAAGGATCTTTTGACCTGGTTATTTTTCATCAGCTTCCTCACATGAATAATCTGTTACAAAATGAATTTAACGAGTTGATGAAAACATCTTCTCCTAAATTATTCATTGTAGGTAACATGACAAACTTAGCCTTGTTCAATCAGACCAACAGCTTATTATCCATTACCCAACGCTCCAGTCAAAAAGACCTGGCCGCTGCAGCCGTCAATAGCAATTTCACGAAATTCAGTTTACCCGAAGATCAAAAAGAACGCTGGAATGATACTCCTCCCTTGCAAGTTCCCTTCGGAGATTACAAACTCAAATCAGAAGCCGACGTTATACTGTATCAAAAAATAGGTAAGGTGTCAACCAATATGCCTTTATTAGTTACTGCTTCTGATCGCAAAACGGCGGTCTTCTGTGGAGAAGGATTGTGGTGGTGGAGAATGGATGAAGCGAGTAAATTTGGAGAAGCCGATGCCTTTGATAAACTCATTCATGACCTGGTGCAATTATTATCCTCCAAGGAGGACAAACGTAAATTTAAAATCTATCCGATCAATAACGAATTTATAGCGGGTGATCCGGTAGTGTTTCAAGCGGAACTTTATAACGACATCTATGAAGCCGTTTACGATGTGCCGTTTCAAATCAAATTGACAGGCGAAAATAAAGAACACCAGGATTATTCCTTCGTACATACGAAGGGCAGTCAGGGATACAGCATTGCAGGATTAAAACCGGGAGTGTATCAATACACCGCCCTTGGCGAATTAAATGGAAAGAAAGAACAATACAGCGGAGAGTTTTTAGTCATAGAAGAGTTGAGCGAATTGATGGAAAGTACAGCCAATCATCACTTGCTACGCGAACTATCTGCTCAGACTAAAGGCAAATTTTATCCATCTTCCCAAATCAACCAATTGACGCAAGACCTGACCGCACAGGATTTCCCGGATGTACTGCACGCCAGCGAGAGTTTACTGCACTGGATACAACTGACATGGATCTTATGGCTGTTGATTATTCTGGCTTCTATTGAATGGGCACTTCGAAAATATAAAGGCATCTATTAAGACCGCTTATGGATCAGGAATTTTCTCCTGCTGAAGAAAAACCACAACCTGATTTCTATATTGAAAATGGGTTATACGTTTTCACTGAATCTTATCATTTAAAAAGAGGAACCTGTTGCCAAAACGGTTGCAGGCATTGTCCCTGGAAAAATGACGAATCTTCTGATACAAAACATAAATCTGCATGATGAAAAAATTTATCTGTTTCACATCCATCCTTAGCTTTTTTGCTATTACTGCTTGGGGTCAAAGCCAACTCTTGATTGATGAGTCCTTCGACAACAACGACGCAGACTGGACAATAAAAAATGATGATTCATACCATACTGAAATCAAAGATGGCAATTATGTTCTAAGGCATAAAACTCCAAATGGTCATATCTTAATGCATCCTTCTCTTTTAGATCCTAAATTAAATTTTGAAGTAGAAACTAAACTTACCTTAACAGCCGGAGATGACGACCTTGGTTTCGGATTGTACCTGTGCGATTCAAGAGTATCTGCCAATAAGGTTAATAACTATTTCAAGATATCTACTCTTGGTTATTTTAATATTACCAGCAGCTCCGCCAAAGGTGAGGTAGAACACCAAGGATGGACTACAACTACAGCTGTTAACAAAGAACATGGCCAGGTCAATGTTTTAAAAATAAAAAAAACAGGTTCTAAAACACTTTTTTTGATCAACGACCAAGAAGTGTTTAAACTTTCCGGTTCACCTTTTTGGGGGAATTATGCAGGCTTTGTTTTTTACAAAACAGTTGAATTAAAAGCTGATTACTTTACTATTAAACAGGACAGAGGAAAAATAAATAGTATTGAAACGAAAACTACTTTAGTCAAAGAAAATTTAGGCCCGGCTATTAACTCCATCTATAGTGAAACAATACCCGTCATTAGTTCAGATGGTAAAACGCTATACCTCGATGTGACAGACGATCCTAAAAACTCTGGTAATATCCAGTGGAGCGATGCGTGGTCATCTGTGTTAAAGAAGGACGGCACGTGGGACACAAGGAAAAACATGGGATCTCCGATTAATAATGATTATCCCAATTTTGTCATTTCAGTAACACCCGATAATAACACCGTAATACTTCACGGCCGATATTCTGCAAAAGGAGAATGGCTTGGAAACGGTTTATCGATTTCACACCGTGAAGAAACAGGCTGGAGCATGCCGACGGAAATGATGATAGAAGATTTTTTCAATTTAAGTTCAATGACTTCCTACTGTCTTTCTCCTGATAGAAAAGTTTTGCTCATGGCCATAGAAAGAAACGATGGATTAGGTGAACTTGACCTGTATGTTTCTTTCCTGAAAAAAGATCAAAGCTGGACTAAGCCTAAAAATATGGGCAAGACATTAAATACATTTGGCAAAGAAGTGTCTCCCTTTATTTCAGCTGATAGTAAAACAATTTATTATTCTACAGATGGTAAAATGGGTTATGGTAACAGTGATATTTTTATGAGCCGCAGATTAGACGACAGCTGGACTAAATGGTCAGAGCCATCAAATCTTGGACCACAGGTCAACACCAGAGCATACGATGCTTATTACACCATTCCTGCATCTGGTAATTATGCTTATTTGGTATCCAACAATAATTCATTAGGCGAAGAAGATATTTTCAGAATTAAAGTAGCAGAAGAAGCCAAACCAGAACCTGTTGTTATCATTCACGGAAAAGTACTTGACAAAGTCACCAAACAACCATTAGCTGCCACAATTGACTACCATGAATTGTCTACCGGAACCAATGTGGGTACTGCACGTTCTAATCCAACAGACGGTAGTTATAAAATCATTTTACCCTATGGGAAAGCCTATGGCTTCTTAGCAGAAAAAAACAATTTCCTTGCGGAAAGTGATAACATAGATTTGACAACCATTCAAGAATACACAGAAATAGAAAGGGATCTTTACCTCTCTCCTATTGAAATCGGCAAGACTATTACATTGAATAATGTTTTCTTTGTAAAAAGCAAAGCAGAATTATTACCAGGTAGTTTTTCAGAATTGGACAGATTGGTAAAAGTTCTTACGGATAACCCGGAATTAAAAATCGAGCTGTCTGGCCATACTGATAACGTCGGTGATCCGGCACTCAATACCAAACTTTCAGAAGACAGAGTAGTGACCATCAAAAATTATTTGATCAGTAAAATCATTTCTGCTAAGCGACTTTCAGGAAAAGGATATGGAGGCTCTAAACCGATTGCCAGCAACGCTACGGAAGAAACCAGAAAATTAAATCGACGTGTGGAATTTATTATTATCGGGAAATAACCAGAGTAACCAAACGAAACTACTATGAGCAAACTTTTTTATACCAGCTTCTTTTGCTTGTTTATTCAAACTTGCTTCGCTCAAACTCCAGTGCTTTTTGACGAACAATTCAACAACAACATAAATCTATGGCCTTCTGAAGAAGCCATAGATTATACCTGCCAAATAAAAGAGGGTAGCTATTACATTACTCATAAAAAACCAGCTTTCGGAACAACATTTGTAAGTGCGACTTCCTTTGATCCTGAATTGGATTTTGAAATTGAAGCTAAAATTACATTGACCGGAGGTTCCAATAATTATGGATTCGGTCTTTATACCATAGATACCAGATCAAGCAAAGCTAAACTGGAGCACAATTTTGTCATTTCAGGAAATGGTTATTACAGGCTTTATTCCATTGATGCAAACGGAATTGAAACTGTTCACAAAGAATGGGAAAAGACGAACGCTGTCAATATAGAATATGACCAAGCCAATATCCTTTCCATTAAAAAGACAGGCCTTACTTCTTCCTTTTTGATCAACGGTACAGAAGTGATGAGTATACCACATACTTCTTTCTGGGGGACCAAAGTAGGATTTATTATTAACGATACAGAAATCGTTAAGATCGACTACATCACGGTTAAACAAGACCGAGGCAAAATCAATACCATTGAAAATAAAACGAGTTTAAAAAAAGAAAATCTTGGACCCAACATCAATTCAAAAATACATGATGTCACGCCCGTCATAAGCCATGATGGGAAAGTACTTTATTTCTCTGTAAGAGGAGATCAGCCCGTGTCTGGAAATAATTATGACGGAGAAGCTTACTATTCAACGTTGAATAAAGACAACACCTGGAATAAAAGGAAAAGCCTGGGTCGTCCTATCAATAATGAAGAGACGAACTTTATCATTTCTGTAACTCCAGATAACAATAGCTTACTGCTTTCAGGGCGTTACCTGGCTAATGGTAAATCGAACGGTGCAGGTTTTTCCATTTCACATCGCGAATTGAATGGATGGAGCATGCCCGAAGATTTGATCATTGAAGATTATTACGACGACAATATATTCGGTTCTTTCTGTCTTTCTGCAGACAGGCAAACACTTGTGCTATCGATAGAAAGAAAAGACAGTTATGGTCAAACAGATTTGTATGTGTCTTTTCTGAAAAGTGATAATACGTGGACGGCACCCAAGAATATAGGTCATACCGTTAATACTTTTGGTTCTGAAGAAACGCCATTTCTTGCAGCGGATGGGAAGACGCTTTATTTCTCCAGCAATGGCAAACCAGGTTTTGGAAGTAATGATATTTTCATGTCACGCAGATTAGACGACAAGTGGACAGAGCCTCTTAACCTAGGCCCGCAAGTCAATACAAAAGATTGGGATGCTTATTATACAATACCCGCATCAGGTGATTATGCATACCTTGTTTCAGGAGAAAACTCGCTAGGGCTATCTGACATTTTCAGAATAAAAGTTTCGGAATCGGCAAAGCCGGAACCTGTGGTAATCATTCACGGCAAAGTGCTCGACAAAGTTACCAAACAACCATTAGGTGCCACTATTGATTACCATGAATTGTCAAGCGGAACAGATGCCGGTAGTGCACGTTCCAATCCAACAGATGGTAGTTATAAAATTATTTTGCCTTACGGAAAAGCTTATGGCTTCCTGGCAGAAAAAACTAATTTTCTGGCAGAAAGCGACAACATAGACCTGACAACCATTAAAGAATACACAGAAATAGAAAGAGATCTTTACCTCTCTCCTATTGAAGTCGGCAAGACCATTATGTTGAATAATGTTTTCTTTGTAAAAAGCAAGGCAGAATTATTACCAGGTAGTTTTTCAGAATTGGACAGATTGGTAAAAGTCCTTACAGATAACCCGGAATTAAAAATTGAAATATCCGGTCATACGGATAACGTTGGAGATGCCGCACTTAATTTGAAACTTTCAGAAGACAGAGTAGCCACGATCAAAAATTATCTGATCAGTAAAAACATTTCGGCCAAACGCCTTTCAGGAAAAGGATATGGAGGCTCTAAACCAATTGCCAGCAACGCTACGGAAGAAACCAGAAAATTAAATCGACGTGTGGAATTTATTATTGTCGGAAAATAAATAAAACTGAAAATTCATTTTAAAAATACCATCAAGTAAGTTTATTTAAAATCACATAAAAAAGCCACGATCAATGATCGTGGCTTTTTTATGTGATTTCATTTTCTATTATTTTACCAATATATTCTTTCTGAATGTCTTACCGTTTGAATTAACGATCACGACATACATGCCTTGTGCCAATCTTGTCGCATCCAATGTAGAAACATCTGTACCATTGTCCAAAGAGGCTTTCAATACATTCGTTCCTACTAAAGAATATACATTAACATCACCGTCTAATACAGTAGCTGTTTCATCTGCAATAGTCACAACTTTAGCATCCATGTTGTACCAAATAGAAACTTCTTCCGTTGCCACATCATCTCCTACTCTGGCAGCCGCATTAGAATACGTTACACAAGGAAAAGAGATTTGCGCTTGTCTGAATTGTGATTCATACTCCGCTGTCCAACCGAACGCATTTGTTGCCAAAGGTTTTAGGTTCGTACCTGCAGCACCACTCCAGAAGTGAATGAATTCACCCATGTTGAGATCTCTGGCATAAGCATTGCCATTTTTTACAAAACATTGAGAAAGCAAGGTGAAGTAATTGTTCAATGCTACTTTTCCTCCATAGGTATTATAAATCGGGTAGAACCAATCCCTGAACCAAAAAGTATTTGCTCTGGGAAAATTATCAGAACCATTGATCAATAAATTGTACCATCTGGTTTTGTCAGCCGTTCTTCCCAATCCATTGTACACATCATAAATATAAATTTCGTTCCACTTGCTGTCTTTCCAGATATTAAATGCCGGAGAGTTGTGTACACCTTTAGAAGCACCTTCTACGATGTGTCCTACTTCATGCGTTGTTAAATCCAGGTCATTGCCTGTACCGTTTGTCCATGGGCCAGGGCCTACATCTATTACATTGCGGAAGTCATGACTGTCGTCAAAATAAGTAGAAGGATGTCCGCCGCTGTAACGGCCGGTATGAAATACGGCAAACATACGAGGATCAGATCCGAAAGCGCCGTATGTCTGTTTCGTATAGCGCCATACATCTCCAAGGTAAGTATTCATCCAGGTCAGTGAACGGTTGACATCGTTATCAAAATAAACGGCCAGGTCATTGTCATAATAAACTCTTGATACGATTTGATTGTGATCAAACCAATGTTCCTGCCAGGTTGCAGGAGGTGTAGGAAGAGGAATCACACCACCGCCGCCGGTACCAAATATTTCCCATTCTGAAAATTGCAAAAGTGTACCTGCATTATTTGTAGCATTCAAGCGGTAATAAGTATACGATACCGCATTGGTGAAAGAATACTCTTTCTTCAAGAAACGCGTTGCAAAATCCTCATTGGTACGCGTGTCCAATGTTGTCCATACCGAACCGTCGTTAGATCCCTGAAATGTCCAGCTCAGCGGATCACGCTCGTCTGCATCGTTTGCAGACGTGATGGTATATTTCGAAACAATAGAAGGATCACCGTGCTGGAATTGTACCCATGCGGCATTGTGAAAGGTCAGGAATTTGGTAGATGAAGTATTGTCGATCAAATTTGAAATTCCTTCTGCACTTGGAGAATCACTATACTGTGCGGTGATCACTCCGGGTAAATTAGTAATGTCTTTCAAATCCAACACACCAAATAATTCCAGCTCCGCCAATTGCAAAATAGTACCACTATTGTTCGTGAGATTAAGTCTGTATTGAGAGTAACCGACACTATTGGTGAATGTGTATTCATTGCGCTGAAAACGCGCTGCGAATACTTGATTGCTCTGCGTATTGATCGTAGTCCAAGCGGTACCATTGTTGGAACCTTGCAGCGTCCAGTTTCTAGGATCACGTGTCGGAGCATCGTTAGCGGAAGTAATGGAATATCTCGTCACGATGTAAGGTTGAGCAACGGCATACTGAACCCAACCGGCATTATGGAACGTAAGGTATTTAGTAGCGGAAGAATTGTCTGTTAACTTAACAATCGTTTCGTTGGTGGGAGAATCAGTGTATTGTGCGCTGACCGTTCCTGTCAAATTGGTAATATCTGTTTGGGCAAATACACCGCTTGTCAATAAAGACAACAGTGCAAAAGTCCAAAAACTAAGTTTTTGTGTCTGCATAGCTTATTGATTTAGGTTGAAATTGATTTTATTTAGCTGATGCAGGTACTACAAAATAAGCTCAGTGCTTCTTACGAAAAAATAGAATTAAATATAAATGTTAAAACATGCGGAAGCTGGAATCGAAAAAAAATACCGACTCAAAATGTTATTTAAAGTCGGTGAACTACGTTTCCAAATTTATAGTTGAAGGTTAACATCACTACTCTTGTATCCCATTGCATAAGACTATGCGCATCTATCGCATTCAATTTATTGCTGGTCTTCCAGCGATCTGACCAAAACACATCACTTAAAGCTAATTTAACGGAAGCTTTACTTGCCCATATTTTTCTTTGAACAGCAAGATTCAATTGACCCTGTGAGGCTATCCTGTTGAGACCATAAGCCCATGGCGATTCATAAACGCCTGAAATTTCCGCGGTCATTTTCTTTGACAAGGTAAAACTCTGTGTGCTGTTAAAATCCAATGCCCATTGGCTATTGTCCGCTCTGCCATAACCCAAATCTCCTACAAAACGATTGTTGTAACCGTATACATATACACTGGTAGTCCACCATTTAGTAATAGGCATGTTCACCGCAACAGACAATCCAACATTTTGTTTGTACTCAAGATTGCGCGTCTTATTCACAGACTTCAATGAAACAGAATCCACTGTTAATCCCCATGCAATGGGTTGCCTGGTATAAGAGTAATTCAATGTTGTTACTACATATCCTGAAAAAAGACTTTGGGACAATTCTATATTATCCGTGTACTCTGGCAGTAAAAATGCGTTGCCTCCCCATGAGTTGTAGGGATCAGTAATAGACAGCACAGGATTGAGTTGAAAAGAAGTTGGTCTTTGTATTCTTCTGGAATAAAGCAAAGTGTACGATGTTTTTTCTGTTGCTGCAAAAGTTATATTTCCCGAAGGAAATAGATTCGTATAATCTCTTGTGAAAGACGTATCAAGTCTCGTTTGATTACCCTTTATGTCTGTACGCTCCATACGAAGACCTGCCTGTAGTTTCCATTTTTTACCTAACGATCTGTTGACGATAGCATAGGCCGCTGTTATGTTCTCATTATACTTAAATGGATTGCTGACATCTGAACTTACTCCATTTTCAACGATCATAATAGTTGCTGGATTAAATTTATCCTGGTGATTGACCTTTACACCCGATTCAATTTTTAGCTTTTCAGATACCTTGGCTATATAATCAACTTTAGCGCTGAATTGATTGGTATAACTGGGATCTCTGAATACATATAAAAAAGGATTGCCGTCATTTTGATGATTGGCATCAAAATTCTCTGTCTCAAATTTTTTATTAGAAATTCCGGTATACCGAGTGTAATTGATACCACCAGATAGCTGTGAACCCAGCGTATCTAATTTATGTGTAATACCTGCATTGAGATTATAATTAGTCTCCGCATATACACCGTAGTCTGTCGATTCAGACGTATTGATAAGACTGTTGCTATGATCGTATTGTGCAGTATTGGAAGCACCGTCCCAGCCGTACTCATTGTAATTGCCGATGAGGTCAAATGATACATTAGTTTTATCCGTGATATCATATCCTGCTTTCAATGTAAAGGCATGCGTTTGCTGAGGCAAACGATAGTATTGACGAAAATCAAGATGATCGACCGAATTAGAAGGATCATTATACTGCCTGTCGGCATACATCCGGAACAGGCTGATTCTGTTGTTGTACTGGTAACTGCTATTCAATGACAGCTTCTTTTTCTTGTAAGAAATCGTAGTCCCTACATTAGCCTTGTGGTAAACTCCTTGTCCATAAGACATATTGGCTGTACCGTTAAATCCTTCATAAGCTCCGGATTTCAACTTGATATTTATGATTCCTGCTGTACCGGCTGCATCGTATTTCGCAGAAGGACTCGTAATGATTTCAATGCTTTTGATCTGATCCGATGGAATTGCTTTTAGTAAATTACCAACTTGCTCTGCTGACATGTACAAGGGTTTATCGTCCAGCATTACCAATACACCTGTTTTGCCCTTGAGAGTAATTATGCCATCACTATTCACAGAGATACCTGGTGATCGTTTCAAAATATCGATAGCCGATAATCCGGATGAGGCCATCATATTCTCTACATTCACTACCATCTTATCTGCTTCCTGCGTCACGACAGGTTTTCGCCCGGTAACAACAACTTCAGTATTTGCATTGGATTCACTTACAAGCAGCAGATCCTGCATGGATTTATTATCGGAATCTTTTAGTGTAAAAACAGGACTTACATATTTTTTAAATCCCAGATGAAAAACAACCAATGTATAAGAACCGGCATTGACTTTATTAAATACATAATAGCCTGAACTATCTGTTGATATTGTATTTACAGGTATGGAATCTGGAAGGGTCAACAGTGTAATGTTGGCCATTTCAATAGGTAGACCTGTCTCCTCTTTTACTTTTCCAGATACCTGGGCTGTCTGAGCTTTCGCGGCAAACATGCCCAGGCATAAAAAAGAACAGATAAAAAAAGAAATACGAGGAATAGAAAAATTAATCATGGTACAAATGAAATACCTTGAAGCGAAAGAAAAAAAAGATTTATGCAGAAAGCCATAATGTTAGCTTCTATGGTTATTAATGATCGTCAAACCAGTGATCTAAGACCGGTAGACAAAAACAAAGGTTTCAGAGACAAAATGATGCTATTAAAGGAAATACAACTTTGATAGTCAAAAGTTTATTAATTTGGAAACAAAAAGCCTGAATGAAAAACAACGCACGCCTGATTACACATATCGGATTCTGGATAGGTTATCTGGCTTTTGCATTCTTTTCATGGGAGTTGAATTACTACGAAGGATCGGTATACTATTTCATGCGGGCTCAAATTGGTAGTTTGATCAGTAACCTTCTATTTTTTTACGCCATCTACTTCTTCATTATCCCTCATCTTCTACTCAAAAATAAGTATATACTATTTACTTTAGCCATGCTGCTTGATGTTGCCTTCACTTTTTTGGCAAAAGCATACATGTGGAACGGATTTCAGTTTTTAGAAGGAATATTCAGAAACGATGTACAAATCAGAGATATTCTCTTTTACACTTTAATGTATGGTTTTGTGGGTACCGCATTAAGTATCTATGACCACTGGAATATCAGTGAAAACAAAAAAAACAAATTGCAGCAGGAAGTAAAGGAAACGGAAATCCTTTACCTGAAATCTCAAATGAGTCCGCATTTTTTATTCAATACCTTAAATAACATTTACGGATTAGCTCTGAATAAAGATGAACGAACAAGTTTATCTATCGGTCAGCTCAAAAACCTGATGCTTTATGTAGAAGTGTTTGAATCAGGAGCAAAAATATTGATACAGGAGGAAGTTCGGTACCTGAAAAGTTTCATCGCCTTGCACCAACTTAGAAACAACAGGCAGGTAAATTTCCTACTGTCATTAGATCAAACAAGTGACAGCCTGCAAATAGAACCCATGATTCTACTACCTTTTATAGAAAATGCTTTCAAACACGCAGACAACATCAACAATATATCGATTTATCTATATGGCTCTGCACAAAATCTTTTTTTCAAAATCAGTAATAAGGTCAATACATTAAAAAGAAAAGATGAAGTAGGAGGAATCGGGATCAAAAATGTAGAGCGCCGGTTGTCATTGCTTTATCCCGGTAAACATGAGTTAAGGATTTGTCATGACAATGATTCCTTTACGGTGGAACTTCATTTGATTAGCTCATGAAACAGAAATATGCTGTCTTACTATTTCATTTATCGTACTGGATATTTAACATCTTCAGAAATATCTTATTGTATGATCATACGGTATATACTCTGATTATAGATCAAATGGCAATTGCAGGAGTGTGTTATATCAACTACTTCATTCTTTTGCCTTATGCCTTGAAGAAAAATAAGTGGTACTATTACTTATTATGGTTCTTATCATTCTCAGGTTTATTTACTTTTATTTATTCTTTATGGACCAGTACACACTTTGGTCTTCCTTTTTTACCAGAAAGAACGTTTAACTGGTACAAGGTGATAGGCGCCTTCAACATGTCATTTTTATATGGAGGACTGAGTTCAGGTGCACGACTACTCTATGACTGGTCTAATAATCAGAAAAAAAACAAATGGTTGGAATTGCAGAAAAAGAGCAACGAGATTAAATCCATGAAATCCAATATGAATATCCCCCTGCTATTGGATACTTTAAACTATACTGAAAAAATTTCCGTCTCTGATCCATCAAAAGCGGAAGCACCTATTCTGTTGCTCTCTGAAGTCTTACGTTATGGACTTTATGAATCTGCCCAAATTAAAACCAGCTTACAACAAGAAATGGCAGCCTTATCAACTTATGTACAATTACAAAATCAAGTCCACCCTGATTCCACATTAATTATCCAGCATCACGAACCATCATGCAATCCCTATTTACCTCCAGGAGTTGTTTTGAATTTTATAACCACCTGGAAATCCAGCGTTCAAAAGTACATTTCTACTACACAAGCAATAGACATCCATAGTACAGAAAACGCTGTACATGTTTACCTCAACAGCACAGACATTCCTGCTCCGGTAATGGAAGAACTCCTGCAACAATTCAAAAACTTTTCCGATGAGCTATTCGAAGTTTCATATATAAAAGGAGACCTCTTTATTCATTTAAAAATCATTAATTTAAATCTATGAAAATAAGCTGTATTGCTATAGATGATGAACCGTTGGCATTGGATGTCATTTCTCACCATGCAGAGAAAATTCCCTTTTTAGATTTAAAAGCAAAAATCACCAATGCTTTTGATGCCATTGAGTGGATTCAAAAAACACAGGTGGATCTTGTTTTTTTAGATATTCAAATGCCAGAACTAACAGGCTTTGAATTACTAAGAACGCTTCAGCATAAGCCTTTGGTTATTTTCACAACAGCCTATCCGAATTTCGCTTTGGAAAGCTATGAGTTAGATGCCGTTGATTACCTGGTGAAACCAATTCGTTTCGAACGTCTGCTGAAAGCAGTCAATAAAGTCAAGCAACGGATTTCAAATCCTATTGCGCACAAAGAAATTACCATCAATAGCGTTTCCGCACCTGACTTCATTTTTATTAAAACAGAATACAAGACGATAAAAATTTTCCTGGATGATATACTCTTCATTGAAAGCGAAAAAGATTACGTGGCTTTTCAACTGAAAAACGAAAAAATATTATCACTGCTTAGCATTAAATCACTAGAGGAGTCGCTGCCTAGCGATAACTTCGTGCGTGTACATCGTTCTTTTATCATAGCTTTTAATAAGATCGATTCTATTGAACGGAATACTGTAGCGATCGGAAAGAAAAACATCCCCATCGGCGATAATTACAGAGAGATGTTTAAGCTATTGATCGACAGTAAAAAATTATAGAAATAAAGAAAAAGGTCATCTCTTAACAGAGGTGACCTTTTTTATCATTTTGCTTGCTCTACCCATTTCCTGGCATTGACAAAAGCTTCCAGCCATGGAGTGCATTCGTCTGCGCGCTTGCCTTCCGGATAGTAGCCGCATTGCCAAGGGAACACAGTACGTTCCAAGTGAGGCATCACTGCAAGATGTCTTCCATCTTCCGATACGATACCGGCAGTATTGTAGGGAGATCCGTTAGGATTACCAGGATAAGCATCGTTGCTATACTGCATAGCAATGTTGTATTTCGATTTTTCGTATGGTAAATGAAATTGTCCTTCACCATGTGCTACCCAGATGCCTAATTTATTTCCAGCCAAAGATTTCAACATGATCGAGTTGGTATCCTGAGGAACAGTAACGTTCAAATAAATCGATTCAAACTTACCGGACGCATTGTGTAACATCTTTGGTTTTTGTTCGTGTTTCGGATAGACCAATCCTAATTCTACCATGGCCTGACAACCATTGCATACGCCTAATGACATGGTATCCGGGCGTGCATAGAAATTATCCAATGCCGCTTTTGCTTTTTCATTGTATAAGAAAGCACCCGCCCATCCTTTGGCAGAACCTAATACATCCGAGTTAGAGAAACCTCCAACGAAAACAATAAACTGTACATCACTTAAGTCTTCTCTTCCACTGATCAAATCCGTCATGTGCACATCTTTCACGTCGAAGCCTGCCAACCACATGGTATAAGCCATTTCACGATCGCCGTTCACTCCTTTTTCACGAATGATAGCGGCCTTCACACCTGTGCTTGGTATACGATCCGGACTTAATCCAAGAGATTCGAAAGTTCCTTTGAAGTGTGAATTGAAATTAAAGTCAATCGCTTGATTTTTATAAGAGTCAAAACGTTGCTTTGCCAATTCAGGCTTCGTTTGTTTTTGATCCAATAAATACGACGTCTTATACCAGACATCGCGGTAATCGGCAATGTTAAGTTTTGTTACATTTCCTTTGTGCGTGATATGAATACGATCAGATGGTTCAACCTTACCGATGATAATGCATTTCGCACCTTTTCTTTGTAAGTCATCGTGCACAGCCATTACATCCCTTACTTGCAGCACCCATGCCGGATTTTCCGCAAATAAAATTTTGATCAGATCATCTTCTGCAAAGACATCGGCATTGATGTCCAATCCTACTTCGTTTTGAGGGAAACACATTTCCAGTAAAGTAGTAATCAAACCACCTGAAGAAACATCATGACCCGCTAGTATATCACCCTCTTTGATTACTTCTTGTACCGCATTGAATGCATCTGCAAAATAATCTGCGTTCTTAATATCCGGTGTTACATTACCTAGTCTATTGACCACTTGTCCCAAAGCAGAACCGGCCAATGCAAAAGGCATGGAAGTTAAATCAATATAAATCAATCCTGATCCCGGAGTATTGGACAAGTTCGGCGTTACGACTTTACGCACATCCGTCACTTCTCCTGAAGCACTAATGATGACAGTACCTGGAGAATATACCACTGTACCGTCCTTGTATTTTTGAGTCATTGACAAAGAATCCTTACCGGTAGGAATATTGATTCCCAATGTAATGGCCATGTCGCTTACTGCTTTTACCGCTTCATACAAACGAGCATCTTCTCCCGGATTTTTACAAGGCCACATCCAGTTGGCACTGCATGAAACTCCTTGCAAACCGTCTTCGATAGGAGCAAAGACTAAGTTGCTCAATGATTCTGCCAACGCGATTCTGGAACCTGCTGCGACATCTACCAAAGCTACTGCCGGTGCATGACCGATAGCAGTGGCTACACCGGACTTTCCTCTGTGATCCAAGGCCATCACACCTACATTGCTCAATGGCAATTGTAAGGGACCTACATTTTGTTGTTGTGCTACTTTACCTGTTACGGAACGATCTACTTTATTCGTCAACCAATCTTTACAAGCTACTGATTCCAATTGCAACACCGCGGTCAACAACGATTGCAGGTCTTCTTGCTTGTAAGCGATTTCCTGTAACGTTTGTTTTACTGTAGTATCTGTCATGATGGTACGCGGAGCATTACCAAACATGTCTGCCAATTGTAAGTCAACAGGTTTTTCTCCTGTCTTCAAAGATTCAAAAGTAAAATGGTTGTCTCCTGTAATATCGCCTACCACGTACATCGGTGCTCGCTCACGTTCGGCGATGCGTTGTAGGGTATCAATATCTTGCGGTTTTAAAACGAGTCCCATGCGTTCCTGGGATTCATTGCCTACTATTTCTTTAAAGGAAAGTGTAGGATCTCCAACCGGTAATTTGTCTATGTTGATGTGTCCTCCTGTTGCTTCCACTAATTCCGACAGACAGTTCAAATGCCCACCTGCTCCGTGATCGTGAATAGACACGATTGGATTGGATCTGCTTTCCATCATAGCGCGAACCACATTGAAGACACGTTTCTGCATTTCAGGATTAGAACGCTGAATGGCGTTCAACTCAATGTTGCTTTTAAACTGACCGGTGTCTACGGAAGATACAGCGGAACCGCCCATACCGATGCGGTAGTTGTCACCACCCATCACTACGATTTTATCACCTTTAACCGGCTCACGTTTTTGTGCATCGTTGAATAGACCGTAGCCTACTCCACCTGCCAACATGATCACTTTATCGAAACCGTATCGCTTTCCGGATTCTTCGTGTTCGAAAGTCAAGACAGATCCATTGATCAACGGTTGTCCGAATTTATTTCCAAAATCAGAAGCGCCGTTGGATGCTTTGATCAAAATATCCATTGGTGTTTGGTACAACCATGGACGTTCTGCCATGCCTTGTTCCCATGCCCTGTCCTTTTCCAAACGGGAATAAGAAGTCATGTACACCGCAGTACCCGCAAGCGGTGCGGAACCTACTCCACCGGCAATACGGTCGCGAATCTCGCCGCCTGCACCTGTTGCTGCACCGTTGAAAGGTTCTACCGTAGTAGGAAAATTATGTGTTTCCGCTTTCAACGATAAAACAGATGCGACTCTGCTGGCTTTGAAATAAGCCGACATGTCCTGACGCTCAGGCGCAAATTGCTCGATCATCGGTCCTTTGGTAAAGGACACGTTATCCTTATAGGCAGAAACTATTTTATTGGGATTGGCTTCTGATGTTTGACGGATCATTTTGAAAAGAGAAAACTCTTTTGCTTCTCCATCAATCACAAATTGTCCATTGAAAATCTTATGACGACAGTGTTCTGAATTGACTTGAGAAAAGCCAAACACTTCGCTGTCCGTTAACTTACGACCGATGCGCTGTGCTACGTCGTTGAGGTAGGTAACCTCGACTTCACTCAGCGCCAAACCTTCCTGCTGGTTATATTGACGAATATCATCGATAGAGCGTACGGCTTCAGGTTGTGCTTTGATGTGAAATATTTGTTGATGCAATCCAGCATAAATCACTTCCAACATGTTGTCATGGTACACTTCTGTAGAAGGAACCGTTTCAAAGGCTTCGATCCGCTGAATGCCTTTCAAGCCCATGTTCTGCGTGATCTCCACGGCATTGGTACTCCAGGGTGTGACCATTTCAGAACGTGGGCCTTTATAAAAACCCGACAATTCTGTATCGGTCAATAAAGCGCCGTCGAGCAGCCATTCGAGTTTAGGAATATCTGATGCAGAAAGCTGCTGATCTGCCTGAATGGCGTAGATCTGATTGTTTTTATTACGAGCGAATAGTATGGCCATTGGACGAATGGAATGAGATGTAAAGATAAGAAAAATTAAGAAGGAGAAAGCCCTAATTATAAACATCCCACAAGATTTTAAGGGGCAGAATATCAACACCTTGAACTGGAGAGCAGAGAAACAGAGCGAAGAGCGAAAGAAAGGCTGGTTAACGCTGGTGCAAGCGTCTACGCTTGTACCTAAAATCCAGAAGAGCGTCTCGCTCGAGCTTGAAATAATGTCGTCGGCCTTATCCATGGCCTATCCCCGACAGGCCATTTGTTTGTATGAAAATGTATAATTGTAATCGAAACATTTCGGCCTGTCAGGGGACAGGCCGAGGATAGAAGTGGACAAGCCATGTATAGCAAAGAAACGGTAACGAGTAATTGGAAATAATTATTAAATTGAAGCCACTGGACAGTTATCAGCATTCACAAAAAATCAGCTCATGGAAAATATCTTTTACGAAGGACAAGTACTCTGGTCTCAAATTGATGCCAACATGCACCTGCGTCACTCTGCCTATGCAGACTTTGGAGCACAGGCACGATTGAACCTGCTGGAAAAATTAGGATTCGGCACCGCTTTGTTTCATCAATACCATTTGGGACCCGTTCTTTTTAGAGAAGAACTCATCTATTTGAAAGAAGTAAAATTAAACGATACCGTACGCGTTACATGTACCATGACCAAGATGAGACAAGACGGTTCCCGCTGGTCATACAAGCATGAAATCTACCGCGGTGACGGAGTAAAAGCAGCGGAGATATTTGTAGACGGTGCCTGGATCGATACCATCAAACGTAAAATTACAGGGATTCCCCACGAACTTATTCTTCAATTAAACAGCATTCCCAAAAGTCCTGATTATGTAGAGGAATGGGTACCTGAAAACTAACCTTTCTTGGACCCTTTAAAACAGCGCTTTTCGCCCTGTTTACGCCTTCTTGGTTTAGCTTATTATAATTCATTACATGATAGAAAGATATCCCTTCAATTGTTCTACCTTTGAAGGCGGTTTGACTATACTTTTCAGACCCTTTTCACTACTACATGTTATTTGAACAATTAAATTTAATCCCTCCTATTCTTGATGCTTTAAAAGCAGAAGGATATACCCAACCCACACCCATCCAAGAGCAGGCTATTCCTCTTATCCTTCAAGGCAAAGATCTTTTAGGTTGTGCTCAAACGGGAACAGGAAAAACAGCTGCCTTTGCTATTCCCATTTTGCAATTGCTACATGCAAAAAAAGGAAACGATAAAAACAAAAGAGCCATCAAAGCACTTATCGTTACACCAACAAGAGAACTGGCAATACAAATCAGCGAAAGCTTTAATGCTTATGGTAAGAACACCGGCTTGAAAAATACCGTGGTCTTTGGTGGTGTATCACAAAAAGCTCAGACCGATGCGCTAAAAAGCGGTGTCGATATTCTGATTGCAACTCCCGGTCGTTTGCTGGACTTGATTCAACAGAAATTTGTCAATCTTCAAAGCATTGAAATTTTCGTTCTCGATGAAGCAGACCGTATGCTGGACATGGGTTTTATTCACGATGTGAAAAAATTATTGGCCATCATTCCGGCAAAAAGACAATCCTTGTTCTTCTCCGCTACCATGGCTCCTGCCATTGTAAAACTGGCAGAAACAATTTTAAATCATCCTGCTTCTGTATCGGTAACGCCTGTATCTTCTACTGCGGAAACCATTAAGCAGTTTGTTTATTTTGTAGATCAGAAAAACAAAAACTCTTTGTTGTCTCATGTACTTGCCGACAAAGCCATTGGCACAGCATTAGTCTTTACACGCACCAAACACGGTGCCAATAAAGTAACGAAGTATTTGCTCTCCAAAAACATCACAGCAGAAGCGATACATGGCAATAAATCACAATCGGCCAGACAAACAGCACTTCAAAATTTCAAAAACAGGACCACACGTATTCTCGTTGCGACTGACATTGCTTCCAGAGGTATTGACATTGATGACCTGACACATGTGAT
>JAQBNS010000065.1 GCA_028288405.1 Chitinophagaceae bacterium | reverse complement strand
AAAAGTTTGATTTTAACGTGATGTAAGAATTCGGGAAGCGAGTGGCGAAAGCCCGGCCCGAAGGGAACGCCCTGAACATTATAAGGCTAATAATATAAGTGTATCCTTCAAATCAAAGATTTTTAATCCTCCTATGCATATATTCAGAGCTACTCTTCTTAAATTCCATTCCTACTTCCATTTACAATCCCATTGAAAATTCGTACCTTGCTGTACTAAATAACATGGTCATGTTGTCGAAAATTCCTCCCTTCTTTAAAAGCTTCTATTTCCTTTTTGCACTGGGCTTTTTTGTATGGATGTTATTTTTTGATACCAATGATTTCATCAATCAGGTGAGAATGAAAAAACAGCTCAACCGGTTGCAAGAAGATAAAGCGTATTACACGGATAAAATAGAAGAAGTAAAAACGGAGCGAGAGGCCCTCTTGAGCAACAAGCAACAATTGGAAAAGTTTGCCCGTGAAAAATACTTAATGAAAAAACCTTCGGAAGATGTTTACATTTTGATCGAAGACAAATAAAATTGATTCATTACACAGCATATAAATAATGGGAATTAAGAAGTTGAGATGGGAAGACTTGTCGCCGGAGCGTTGGGTGAAAGGCATATGGATCATGGCTGCCGCCGTGGCTTATCATGCCATTGTTTTTTCGTTGTTGATTGAAGTGAATTTTTTAGGCTATTTCGGAAAGATGCCGGACTGGGGCGATCTTGAAAATCCTAAACACGAATTAGCTTCCGAAGTATATTCTGCAGATGGCGTATTACTGGGAAAGTATTACAGAGAAAACAGATCTCCTGTAAAATTCGGGGAAATTTCTCCGAATGTATTGAATGCACTCATCGTTACGGAAGACACTCGTTTTTATGATCACTCAGGTATAGACTTCAAAGGCTTTTTCGCTATTTTCTATTACTTGATTAAAGGTGATCAACGCGGTTCCAGTACCATCACTCAGCAGCTGGCAAAAAATCTTTACAAAACCAGAGGAGACAGTTTCAAAGGTTGGTTAGGTTATATCCCTGGCGTGTCGACATTACTCGCAAAAACGAAAGAATGGAAATTGGCGATTAAGCTGGAACGTGCCTATACTAAGAACGAAATCCTTACACTCTATCTTAACACCGTTGACTTCGGCAGTAATTCTTTTGGAATAAAAGTAGCTTCTAAAACTTTTTTTGCCGGTTCTCAAGACAGTTTGACGGTGCCGCAAGCTGCATTGCTGGTAGGTATATTACGAGCGCCTACTTTATACAGTCCGATATTGAATCCTAAGAATGCAATCAATCGCAGAAATGTAGTGCTTGATCTGATGTTGGAAAACGGAATGATCTCTCAGGTAGATCATGACAGTTACATTCAAAAGCCGCTGGGTTTGAAATACAGTGTAGAGAATCACACACAAGGTATTGCTACGTACTTCAGAGGAGTATTGAGCCAGTTCCTGCTTACCTGGTGCAAGAAAACAGGAAGAGATTTATACGGAGATGGATTGAAAATTTACACCACTATTGATTCTCGCATTCAAACACATGCAGAGGAAGCGATGGAGCAACATATGAAAACCATACAAAAAAGGTTTTTCAAACATTGGGAAGGACATAATCCTTGGAGGTATGAGAATAAAGAAGAGATCCCTAACTTCCTTCATGATGCGGCATTGAAAACAGATCGCTATAAAAAATTAGCGGAACAGTATCCAAAGAATAAAGATTCCATTTGGTATTTCATGAACAAGCCGGTTGCGATGAAAGTGTTTTCATGGGACGGTGAAAAAGACACCCTATTGTCTCCCATGGATTCGATCAGTTACTACAAACATTTTTTGCATACAGGTTTCATGACCATGGATCCCTATACAGGAGAAATTAAGTCGTGGGTAGGAGGAATCAACTACAAACACTTTAAGTACGATCACGTGAAGCAAAGTGTGCGTCAGCCGGGATCTGCCTTCAAGCCATTCGTCTATACAGCAGCATTGGCCAATGGATACAGCCCTTGTTTCCTGGTGCAGGATTCTCCGATTACCTTTGAATACGAAGAAAACGGGAAGCAAATGGTATGGACACCTAAAAATGCGGACCGTGTGTATACTTATGATTCATTAACGTTGAGAAGAGCCATGGCAAAATCAATCAATACGATTGCTGCTAAAGTCATGAACATGGTTGGCATCGGTGAAGTGGCGAAGTATGCACACCGTTGTGGTATTGAAAGTCCATTGAATGAAATTCCTTCTTTGTGTTTAGGCTCCAGTGATGTTTCTGTATTTGAAATGACCGGTTCGTATTGCACGTTTGTGAATAAAGGTATTTGGATAGAGCCCCATTATGTGGCACGGATTGAAGATCATAACGGTAACGTCATTCAGGAATTT
This sequence comes from Chitinophagaceae bacterium, assembly GCA_028288405.1. Taxonomy (GTDB): domain Bacteria; phylum Bacteroidota; class Bacteroidia; order Cytophagales; family Cytophagaceae; genus JACMQM01. Next base: position 5,456 of record JAQBNS010000065.1, on the reverse strand, counting down.
ATTCCTAAAACACGCGACGCCATTAGTGAAGAAGTGGCTTATGCCATGGTGCATATGTTGAGAGGTGGTACTGAAGAAGGCGGTGGTACATCTCAAGCGCTGTTTCAATACAATGTCTTTAGAGGAAACGAAGTAGGAGGTAAAACGGGAACGACATCGAATTATTCAGATGGCTGGTTCATGTGTATTACCAAAGGTTTAGTAGGAGGCATGTGGGTAGGAGGAGACGATCGCAGCATTCACTTCCGGACTTCACAAACGGGAGAGGGATCCAAGACTGCTTTACCGATGTTTGGTATATTTTTGGAAAAAGTATACCAGGATACCGCATTGAGTGTAGAACGGGGTTATTTTAGGAAACCGAAGAAAATGACCATCAACCTCAATTGTCCACGTCGTCCGGAAAAAGAAATACCGGATTCCTTAGAAGATTTGGAAATGGGGGATGAAGAAGATTTTCTAGGAGTGCCATTGGATACTAGTGCAGCTGTGGAATAAGTAGTTTATAATGTTCTAATTTATAGCTTTATTAGCCACTGGTCTTATTTTTACTCCGGCTATTGAGCTCTACCCACCTTTAAGTGATAATTAAAGCTAGCGTTAAGTTGCGTGGTGGCTGAAATTGTAAAAAGAACGCCATTTTTATTTTCCACCCTCATTTTTACTGTAGGCTTATTAAAAAGATGCTTTATTTAGGCGATTTGACTCTTAATTGCTCTTTGTTTTTATTTAATGCTTGGGGGGAATCCAGTCTTGGACAAAAAAGGGACAAAATGGATGATTTTATTGATTTAATAGAAGAAAAGAACTCCATTATTTGATTATAGTCGATTGGAATAACCTTCCCAAAGAAAAAACAATCCTCTATTTGAAAAAAGGCCGAAGAAGGAGGAATTTCTATTTTTATCATTAGGCTTGTTTTGAGTAATAATCCCCAATAACAGCTTTGATCCTTTCTTTTATTCCTTATTCCCCTGAATTTTTCGGATTTCATAAATTTAATGTGTGGTAAATCTATATTCCACCATTAACCTATATCCTTCTAAAAGTCTATTTCTAAGAATAAAACGTTTTTTATTTATTCCGTTTGCTATCTATTTTTTGAGTAGTTGTAGTAACATATGTGTTTATTTATAAAAATCAGGTTAATTTTTTAATTCAATTTCAATAAAAGTTATATTTTTTGTGACTTTACATCTTCAAAAGTTACTTTGCTGTGTTTTTTGTCCAAAAGAAATGTTATAACACAAATAGGTAAAGTTATATTTTCGTTGCGGTCTATCTGTTTGGAGCTTAATATTTTTAATATTTTTTCAATAAAAGCATATTTTTTTTCCTTAATAGGCTCAAAATTTAACCTATTTTTAAAAAAAGTTTTACAAAACGTCTATTTTCGGTTGATATTTAAAGTCTTTTTTTGGAATAATGTTTTTAAGTCTCAATCTTTGTACTGTTAGCTAACACTGATTTTTAATTCATCAAACAAACAGATAGCATTATGAAGAAGATTATTACTCTGACATTATTATACATCGCATTCGCCTATTCAGCCAATGCACAGGATTCTACAAAAACAGCAGAACCTTCAAAATTCAATTTCTCGGGTTATATAGACTCGTATTATTTCTCCAACTTAAATAACCCTGCTACCCGCAATAACCTGGGTGCTTCAGGAACGGCCCGTGCATTTGATCAAAAATCAGGAACTATAGGTCTTGGTCTGGTTCAAGCTAAAATGACTTATGCACCGAGTACTAAGACAGATGTTGTAGTTGATTTGACATTTGGTCCTAACGCTGATTTAGGGAACTACGGTAACGCTATCGGACCTTTGGGTGGTAATTCTACCTCTTTGGCCATTAAGCAAGCGTATTTCAACTGGAGACCGTTTGAAAAATTGACCCTTACTGCCGGTCAGTTTGGTACACACATCGGGTATGAAGTAATTGATGCACCGATTAACTACAACTACTCTCTATCAAACTTGTTCAACAACGGTCCATTCTATCACATTGGTGCGAAAGCTCAATATGCGTTCAGTGATAAGGTGTCGTTAATGGCAGGTGTTGTAAATAACATCGATGCCTTGTATGACAACAACCGTTCAAAAGGTGTTATCGCACAATTGTTTGTAAGTCCTGTTGATGGATGGAACATTTACATCAATGGTATCTACACTAACGAAGCGAATGCAGATTCGTCAGGTAATACTCCACAAGCAAATTATATGTTGGGTGACTTGACTACTACTTACCAAATTACAGAAAAATGGTTGGTTGGATTGAACGCTGCTATGGGATCTCAAAGCGGAGTTTACCAAGCAACAAGTTATGTAGGTTCATCAGACACAACAAAAACATGGGGTGGTGCAGCGCTTTACACAAATTATGCATTCTCTCCTAAATTTAGCTTAGGCGGTCGTTATGAAGTTTTTGATAACACAGCTGGTGCAAGAGGATTGCGTACTACATCAGGTGAAGGTATTGTGATGAATTCAGCTACTATCACAGCAACATTTACTACAGCAGATGGTCACTTGTTGATCAAACCTGAAGTACGTATGGATACAGCTAACAAAGATTTCTTCGTGAGCGAAAAATCACCTTCAGTGTTTGACAACAAATCACAAACAACAGTAGGACTAGCTTTAATTTACAAATACTAATACCCAATACCTTTTACAAACAATTTCTTAAACTCTAAATTAAATTTTATGCAAACTCAAAAACCCACATGGATTCCTTTACTCGTCCTTTTGGCTGTTGCTATTCTGGCACTGTTCGCTCCGTCCGCAGGACCGAGCTCTGCTGAGGGCATTAACTCCGGAGATACTGCCTGGATGATAGTAGCTTCTGCGCTTGTTTTATTAATGACTCCAGGCTTAGCTTATTTTTATGGTGGTATGGTAAACCATAAAAACGTTATCTCTACCATGTTGCAATCTTTCATTGCAATGGGTGTGATTTCAGTAATCTGGATCATCTTTGGATTCAGTCTTGCATTCGGTGATTCTATCGGAGGATGGATTGGTAATCCAACCACATTCCTGATGTTCAACGGTGTTATGGATCATAAGCTTTCTTTGGGTTCCGCAGACCAATTGGCTTTCACGATTCCATTTGCGTTGTTTGCTTTCTTTCAAATGAAATTCGCCGTAATTACACCTGCTTTGATTTCAGGTGCTTTGGCTGAACGTATAAATTTCCGTGCATTCGTTTTGTTCATGGTGTTGTTCTGCGTAATGGTTTATGCTCCATTGGCACACTGGACTTGGCATCCTGACGGTTTCTTCTTCAAATTAGGAGTACTTGATTTCGCTGGTGGTACTGTAGTACACATGAGTGCAGGTTGGGCGGCTTTGGCTGGTGCCTTGTATTTGAAACGTCGTAAATCACACATTGAAGCCAATATTTTGCCTCCTGCAAACATTCCCTACGTTTTGCTTGGTACCGCATTACTTTGGTTCGGATGGTTCGGATTTAACGCAGGTTCTGCTTGCGGTGCTGGTCCATTGGCCGTGTCTGCTTTCGCTGTAACACATATCGCTGCTGCTACTGCCGGTCTTTCATGGGTATTGTTTGACGTAACACGTGGTAAAAAAGTATCTGCTCTAGGTTTCTGTATCGGTGCAGTAGTTGGTCTTGTTGCCATCACGCCTGCTTCCGGTTTCGTAACTGTTCCAGTTTCTATCTTCATCGGTGCTGTTGCAGCTGTTGTTTCTAACATCGTTGCTCACTGGAGAGCCAGTTCTAAACTAGATGATACATTGGATGTATTTGCCTGCCACGGTGTAGGTGGTATGGTGGGTATGTTGATGACGGGTATCTTCGCATCTACTGCAGTAAACGGTGCCGTTGCTGAACAAGGAATATTCATTGATGGATCTACCGCTTTGCTTTTCAAACACTTGTTTGCTTTAGTGTTCGTATCTGCTTTTGCTTTCATCCTTTCTTATGTATTGTTATTCCTTACAGATAAAATCATACCTCTTCGTGTAAATGAAGAAGAAGAAAAATTAGGTCTAGATATTTCTCAGCACGATGAAGCGCTGGCTAATATTTAGTCCAAAAAGCTAGAGTTTATTTTTTTTATAACCTGTTGCAAGTTGCTTAGCGGAGACTTGTAGCAGGTTTTTTTATTGCCTGCATTTTTTTATCTTGTATGCCTCTCCAAGTAGTATAGCATATGGATCAAGACAAGACTCACGAAGGTAAATTGTTTGAAAAAATCGTTTATGCCGGTAAGGCTGTAAAGAACAGAGAATTTGAACAATGTACATTCAAAGAGTGTGATTTATCAGACAGCACATTCACTCACAATCGATTTACAGAATGTGTATTCATCGGGTGTAATTTGTCCATGATGAAACTGGCTAATACTTCTTTAAGAGATGTTACTTTTAAACACTGTAAATTGTTAGGCATTAATTTCAGTGAATGCGAAGACTTTTTATTCAGTGTACGATTTGAAAACTGTATTCTGGATTATGCTTCTTTTATGAAGAAGAAAATGACCAAGACTAAATTCATTCATACGTCTCTCAAACAAGTGGTTTTTACCAATACCAATTTGTCAAATGCTGTTTTCGATAACACGGATTTGGCAGATGCTATTTTTAATGGTACAGAATTAAAAGAAGCTGATTTTGTAACGGCATACAATTATATCATCGATCCTGAACTAAATAATATCAAGAAGGCAAAATTTTCTCTACATGGCGTCGTTGGTCTGTTAGCCAAGCACGCTATTCATATTGAGTAATTAATCCATTATGCCTATGGTTGCCGTTAAAATGCTTTTAGCAGGAGTCTTTTTTGTTGGAACGGTGTCTTTTTCCGAAGGAATAAAAGATCAACCAATTCCTTGTTCAATAGGATCCGTTGCGTTTGATTCCTTACCAGGCAGAAATCAACAAGTACTGAACTATGTCATCCATAATGGTTCTAAAATTTCACCGACCTATCAAAGTTCTGTATGCACGGAATTGTTAATAGGGGTATTGAAAAACTTTACCTTATTGAGTAAAGAAGACAAAAACAGGATACGGATTATCACAGAAGAAAATGTTCACGAGTTGAGGCTAAATAATTCTCCTATACCTAAGGGCGTTTATTATGCGTTGACGGAAAGTAAAAAGGGGATTACTATAAATAGCTTGCAAGATGCACGTCCTGGAGATTTTGTGCAATTCTGGTATTGGAGTTGGGGACATTGCGGCATTGTAAAAAGTATTGATGCGAAAAAGAGTACAATGGAACTGTACTCTTCTTATCCTTCTACCAATGGTTATGGTATACAAACATTCAACATCCCGGGTGAATGTTATTTTGTGCGATTAAAGTGAAGATTATTTCAGTTTTTCAAATACCAATTGCAAATCGTGGAATTTTTTAGAACCTGTTTTCACCAGGCGAATAGTCAAGTCTTGCGTAGGTACTGACCAAGAGAGACTATTG
>JAQBNS010000062.1 GCA_028288405.1 Chitinophagaceae bacterium | reverse complement strand
TCATCGGGTACACTATAACGCACGACAAGACCATCGCCTTCCTTCTTCACTTTCCACTCTACAGAGGCATCTTTGCCTGATAAATTCACGCATACTTGTTCTGATGCTTCACTTTGTAAGTCTTTTTGACTAAAAGACATGGTGGGTACACTGGCGTTAGTCAATGTTCCCTGATCAGCTTCGTACCTGGTGTAAGGAGCATCATAGTAACCTCTCTGTTCCTGCGCATACAACGTATTAACCAGGAGTACAGTACTGAATATGATCAGGCTTAGATTTTTGAATATTCTCATCGTTTTTAAGTTTGAGTTAGCGGTAATACTTTTCAATTATTAATTATCCATGAAAGAAACTAGAGTCTGACATTCCTTTCACGGGTATTGCAAGAATCATGCACTTATAATTGTAGAAGTTTTGAACTCATGGGTTAGATATAAAATAACCGGCAAATGCCTTAACATTTGCCGGTTATATAAAAGATTATTAATTATTGAATAGAAACTTTGCGTGATGCTTTTCCTTTTTCAGTAGTTACATTTAAGATGTACATACCTTTTGTAAAGTTTGAAGTATTTACTTTGATTTGGTTATCACCTGCAGATGCAGCAGTTGTATATACCGAATTTCCGTAAATATCAGTCAAAGAAACTGTAGCACCTGATGTAGATTCAAATGTTACGTTCAATGTTTCTTTTGCAGGGTTTGGATAAGCTGTCAATGAACCGTCAACAGCAGCATCTGTTGTTACAGCTGTAATTAAAGGATTTAGGATACTTCCTACTTTAAAACTATAGAAAACAATATTACCAGTATAATCAGATTGGCTGATACCTTCAGCATCAAATTGATAGCTACCAATATCCAATGCTCCATCAGAAAGATTAAAAGGGGTATCTTCGTTGAACACAAATTCTACCGCGTGAACTTTAGTAATGTCGAAAGTAGCAGAGGTTGGAGCTGAAGATTGGGGAGAATTGATTGGAGTACCTCCTGTATAAGTTCCTGCGAATCTACCGCCTTTTGCAGTGGAAACAGAAGAAAGATCTATTCTGTACGTCTTTCTTGTATTAGAAGGAATTATAAAACCATTGTAAGCTACTCTTGGGTAAACCGCAGGATCACCAGGATAACCAGATGGTGAAGGATAAACCAAATTATCATCTGTCCAGACTGCATTTGGATTAGCCGTACCGAAATCAGGCACACCTACACAATCAGAAATATTTGGTTCTATTTCCAAATATTTGTTATTGACATCTTTTAAATATACTCTTAACTGCAAATCAGATGATCCAGATGTGTTTTTAAGATCTACTTCAATATCAGACATTGTTGTCAAGTCAATGAATAAAGGAGTAGTGCCCAAATCTGCACTTCCGAAATCAGCAGACAAGTAAGTAACACCAGCACTTGCATTGGAAAAAGAAAAAGTGGAGCTTCCTACTGCTCTAGTACCATTTACAGCGTCAGCATTACCACTGTACCAATAAATACCACCTGTACCATCACCATTTTCATATTGAGCCACTTGCTGAAAATCATCGTATGCGTAAGTTGGAAACTTTCCAGCCTGGGCATTAGCCAAGCTGATAGAGAACGCCAAAGCGCCTGCACAGAGTAATAATTTTTTCATAATTTAATCATTTAAAGGTTGTTGTTTAATTAGTCTACGTCAAACTTCTGCCTCGAGTTGATAGGCTTATAGGATTTACTTGATAAATATATGAAGGAATCCCTGAGAAGCTTAGCGTATTCAAATGAAAAAAATAATAGCAGGATTGACTATTTATCAATTTAAAATATGAATAAAATCAACTAATAAAAAAATAAGGCGCTGTATACCAGCGCCCAGAGAAAATAAAATAAAATAAAATATAGATAAAATATATCACCTAAATGGCTTTGATTTTCATCAGTTCTTCCTCGAATTTTTCATTCTCAACAATTGACTTGTTCTTCACACGAGTCTTGTAAGTATAAATGGTATTTACAGAATAATCCAGGATGCCGGCAATTTTTTCCGTATCGGTAATTCCAAGACGAATTAAGGCGAAAATCCTCAATTCTGTGGGTAAACCCTGTTTTTCGCCTATTACAAACTGCTCTTCAGCGCTAAATAAAGCATTAAACTGGTCAATAAAGCCTGGGAAGATCTTCAAGAAGGTTCTGTCGAAAGTCAGGTACAATTGTTCTCTTTCCGGCTTGAGATTCATGTTATTCACCAAATCCTTAATATCCTCAATTTTCTTCTGAGAAATCTTGCGATCTATCGTATTTTTGAACTTCTCAATCTTCTCAATCCCTTCAGATATGATTTTAAAGAAGCTTCCGATGTATTCTTCTTTAATTTTATTGGCATCTTCCAGTTTGCTGTTGATATCACCCAACTTAGAATTGGCTTCTGCCAATTGAGCATTGGTTTTCTCTAAATTCTGATGAGACAAAGTCAAATCCAATTTTGCCACATCCAATTTGCGGTATTGACGGTAGATAATGATCGCAAAAAGGATAATGAATATAATCAGAATAGTGGCCGTTATAGAATAGTAAAACAAATCACTTTTTTGACCTTCTACTATTTTCAACTGTGTGCCTTCAATAATTGGTAGAAGATTGGCGATTTGAATTTTGCGGTGTTTCGCGCCATAAAAATAAGCATCTTCCAAGGCTACTTTTACATACTTATAAGAACGCTCTATATTTCCTTCTTCGTATAAAACCTCTGCTAACTCTCTAATAGCCACCGTTTCACGAATTGAATAAATGATATCCGCAATCGCTGCTTTCGCTAAAAAAACTTTTGCTTTTTCAGGATTATGATCCAAACGGTACAAATAACTTAAGCTTGAAGAAGCAATAGCCATTTCAGGTTTAGTCAATCTGGAATCTTCCAATACTTTTTCAAAGGTACGAATGCCATTTGCTATATCTTTGACTCTCATGTATTCCAACCCCTTCAATAGAAGAAAGCGAATAGAATTCGGCTCACATAAATCCAATGCTTTTTGCAAATAACTATTCCCAATCTTATCGTAACGTTCTGAGAAAAAATGATCGTGCGAATAATCTGCTAAATCGTAATACGTTCTGGCAAGAATAGCATAATAATCAACTTTTAACTCTTTAGTCAGTGCATCAACTTTTACTGAGTTCAATGTATCCAATGCTTCTTTAAACATTCCGGCAGAAAGCAACGTGAAGCTGATCTTCACTTTAGCATCATTAATAACCGGTTCTTCCTTTAATTTATAGGCAGTTTGCAATAGTATTCTACCATAACTAAAGGCAGAATCGTATATAAATGATTTGTACTCTTCAAACAATTGAACGGAAGTAGCATATTGTGCTTGTAGTGCGGCTTTATCTTCTCCCGCTACTAATTGTTTCTTGATAGAACTGATTCGTTCCTGCTTCTTTTTTAAAAATTCTTCTCTTTTCTCCAGCGTACGATCCAATTCTCCCAATAAACTATCTACGGGAGTTTCAGCATAGACAGTAGAAAACGACAACAAGAAGACAAACAGAAATAAAAACTTTGATTTTTTTATCATATTAAAGTAAAGATACTGAAAGCGGAATACAGTTATTAGTTCTTTATTCAACTGGCTGCAATTATACGTCCATTTTTTTTTATAAGTTACACTATATAACCTTAATGACAATGGGATCATTCTTTATACAAATATATAATAAAAGGTAATAACTCATGCGTAAGAATACTCATGTTCTCAACAGCCACTTTTCGCCATTTGACAGCAAAAACGTGATTAAAACGCTTTTTTATTCCGCTAAAACCGAATTCTAAAGAGTAATAATATTTCCATGTAGAAGTATAAAATATGACCTTTATTTAAAAAAACAGGCGCTTATTTCAGTTTAACTCCTAAAAAAATAGGTATTTTTAAAGAATAAAGCACATGAATAGACAATAATGAAGAAATTATGAGTGAATATTTACAAAAAACCTCATTTGCGATTTCTATTAAAAATAGTCCTTGCAAATGAGGTCAACTTACTGTTTTACAGTTCTTTATTTTGTAACAGGAGGTGCAGGAACAACCCTGATCTCACTGATGTAAATATTACCGCTGTATCCGGGAAATTCTTTAGGGTTTATAAAAAACTGCACCCCATTAATCAATGCACCATTGACTTTATGTTTTTCCGGATCGTTTTGCATGTAGACATCTCTCAAGTCAAAGAAGTATTCTTTGAACTCTGTCGAATTTTCAATTTTATTAAATGGAAGTTTAGAATTCGTTTTATATCCATCTGCATCCACTAATTGCACATATAAAACTGCAGGAGTCGTGTCTTTACTTTCCGCACGAGCAATGATCTTCAACATGACCGGTTCTTTGATCATATCAATCGGAGGGAATGTCGCACCAAAAGGATGAGTGTCTAAGTTATTGGATGGATTAGTTGCGCCGGAAGGCAAACTGTCTGCTCCTACATGTGTTACTTCAATGGCAAAAGTATCACCTCTTTCAATATAGATACCTTTACTTGCCCACCAAATACCACCTCTTTTCAAATCGCCTCCATAAAAACTACGTGCTGTTACACCTATTAAAGCACTTTTCTCACTTTGATCTTCTTCTTTTTTGTCTGTCCCTTTTTTAGCAGGCTCTTCCTGGTTGTGCAAGCCGATCGCATAATCTTCGGAAAGGTCATATGTTTGTAACTGTACTCCACAAGAAGACATCAGGATAAGAAAAACTGCAACCAAAGAATAAATATTTCCTTTTCTCATTTCTACTAGTGACAAGGTTTAAAAGGCCCACCTGTTGTAATAATTGGGTAATCAAAATACACAGCGATAGGTGAATTTGGATCTGTTTTCTTAACTAAAACGATATCCCATGATCTTAGTCTATTAGGCTCATGTTTCCTATTTCCACTACCACCAAAATCTGCATTTAAGGTTGGTGTAAGATCACTGTACTTGAAACTAAAAAGCTTCCACCCTATATGACTAAGCGTAACATAAGCTACAAACGCATCGTCCGTTGTAGGAGAATAAATTCCATCACCCGGTTGATCGGCTTCCTGATATTCTATTTCTACTCCTGCGTTCGGATCTCCTGTTCCGTAAAGATATATATTGACCCAAACATTGTCTGCTTGTGGAGTAATACCGGACAAACTAGCTGTAGATTGAATCCCACTAACGAAAGTAGCTTGATCACCCTTACCTTTTATAAAATAATATTGATTTCCTTCCGGAGCTTTTACTGTATCGCCGTTTCGATCAATTTCAGCAGAAGCTACACCCTGTATTACATTTGGGATTGGAGTAGGCGAATTAAACGCAAACCACTTATTCGCGGGTGTTATCTTTGAAGCATTTTCGAAATCACCGTAAGTCGAAAACTTTCCGCAGGTTTTAAAGTCAGCCGCCTGAGTAACTAAAGTAGTTGTTTCAGACACCATTGACGTTCCAAAAAAAGACAACGTGGCTGTCACTGTCTCTCCCGTTTTGAAAAAAAACGCACCATCATGTTCGCCCCACCATTGAAGATTTGTAAAGCCATTAGAGATCCCTTCAAATACATGATATGCACCTGACTTATTTCCGGTGATGGTCAATTTCCAACTTACACTGTTTGTAAATGAAGCTGAATACATCAAAGAGGTAGATGGGATAAAACTAATGCTTGACATATTAGAAGTAAAACTAGTCACCGCAAAGTTTTCGGGTGCAGCTATATAAGCCGGGCCTATATAGTCAGGTTTTTGCCTACTACACGCAAGTATTACACCAATGAGTGCAATAACCAGGACAATCGAAAATCTGAATATACGTTTCATATTTCTCCTTTCTTTTAAAACTTAAGTCCGAACACAAAAAACATTTGATTCATTTTATAAGTATTTCTATCCGTTTGAACATCTTTAAAGTCAACGGAATGATAATGCATGCTAAAGTAACAGCCTGCACCGTAATCATAACGCAAACCAGCCGCTAAAATCGTTTGTGATTGATTGAATTGTAAAGGTGCATATGAGGTAATTTGGTTCAGCTGATTTCTTGCTGCCTGTACTTCATTTCCCTGTACATTAAAGATTTTAGCACCACCTATTAAATGTAGGTCTTTTATAACCTCAATATCCAGACCAACATCGATCAAACTACTTGAAAGGTTAATCAAATTGGTACCACCTCGCTTAGAACTTTCCGTTCTAACACCGCCATTTATAGCAATCAACTTTTCAAAATTCAACAGCTTGTTCAAATTGAATACAAACCCTCCTTGAATCAATGTGAATTTCCTCTTTTCAAATGTAATTGAATCCCCTTCTGCCACACTTTCAGACAAGAAGTTTGCCTCTATGCTTGCATTAAGCACCTTATTCGGTGTTTCTACTTCCGCCATAAAGGTATAACCCTTTCTATTCGGTGTAGCTTTTCCATAAGGTTCTACCATATTGTATTGTACGTAATAACTCATCAACGTGGTTGAGATCGCCTGGTTATAAAGCCTTTGTTCTTGTGAATAGGTTTCAAATATGCCAATCGGACGGGCTGTCACGCCATCGTTCATCAGAGGGAAATTACTTGGAATAACATCTCCAGGAGCTGCTAATCTACGAGTTTGTGCCATGGGACTGTTGAAATTATACCCCACATCTCTATAAGATCCACCCAAGGTTAAGTTCCAAGGTTTGTAAGTTCCCTTTACACCCAGATCATAAAAATAATCGTTGAATTCATTGTAAGCCGTATCAATGGCTCTTTTCAATTCAAAATGAGAAGCGCCTACTTCACCACCCAGTACAAATTTAAAATTATCGTTATTATCTAACGTGAGATCAAAATCCGTTGTATAAACCATGTTGTGGTAATCCACCTGAGCATTTGAGACTGTACCGGCTATGTCACTAATGCCTGCCACGTTTCCTGCAATTCTTAAATACTTGCTCTGCGTGAGATCCAAACGACCACCGTAGAAATACCTGTCAGGAATGGTGGTGGTGTTATTTCTCAATGTTCGTCCACCGTATGCTCTAATTCCTAAGCTCTGAATACCTTTCTTGAAATTCAATTGTGTTTTCAGGTTAATACCCTGCATACGCCAAGCATTGCCAATGAAGAAGTTTTCATAATTGACAATGTCTCTTCTCAAGCTGAAAACATTCGCTTCATACTTATTATAAATTGGTTCCGAATTCCAAAGCGTATATTGTGTATGCTTCAGGTAAATATCACCGATTTCATATTTTACTTTTTTTGCAACTAAGCCTTCCATCTGCAATTGTCTGAATTCGAAAGAAGCACCATCACTGAAAAAACCTCCAAACTCATTTCGTATCCTTAGGATTACTCCGGCTCTTAATACATCGGTAGCCTTAGCATTTACTCCAAGGTCAAACAAAGTATAACCTCCAGAGCCTTTAAGTTTAGAGGCTTTGTTTGTGTTATCGGAAAGTCTATCATTCGTTACCAAGGCACGGCCTACTCCTGTGAAATAGACATTTTGTGCCGACAGTTCGGTAACCAATAGAACTGAAAAGATAGAGAGTACAAGCGTTACTTTATTAAGCATTGTTCACGTAGTTAAAAGAATACTTTAAATTCAATTGTCATTTCATTACCGCTAAATCTATCGCGGGTAAAGTTTTTGTCGCTGTGTGAGAACCAACGTTGTCTCACATTCAAGCTGGCTGAACTATGGAAGTTGTAATCTATACCAACTCCATACCCATAACCTGTTTGGTCAATTGCTTTGCCTTTAGGATCTGCAACAGGTCTTCCATTTCCGTCTGTAATTAAATTACCGTTGGCGTCAGCCAATTCCGTTCTCGAGTTACCTAATACTCTTTCCATACCCCAGAAACCTACTACTGTAAGTTTAGGATGGATAGCATAAAAGGCCATAAACTCTTCATAGAAATATCTTAGGAAAGCTTTATCAGAAAAGACAGGGATTGGAGACCAATCTTCCTGGACTGAACTATAGTTGACAAAGTTTGTCATTAATAATTCTTTCCCAAAAAGTCTAAACTTGTATTTAAGATCCAATTGAGCGGTACTGAATGATTTTTTGTAATTTACAATTGTGTCAGTAATGGCAATGTTGTCATATGCGTGTCTAAAAATAGAATGTGTACGACCGTAAGGACCGGTAAATCTTTCATAGAAACCAAATCTTGAACGTGTAACACCATTGAGTCTGTGTTCAAAAGTAATACTATTTGTATAAGGGACCAAGGTGTTGCTATCGGCAGCAGCGCCTGCCACTGCTCGCCCTCTGCCACCATTTCTCAAATCACCTACCAGGTTTTTAAGTTCCTGTGCAATACCTAAACCAAATCTGGCTTTTAGTTTACCAAAATCTTTATTGGTAAAAAGATTGATTCCTTGTCTGTTGTTTGCCAACTGGCCAATGTCTGTAACCATACCATCAAAATAGTTGGTGTAGTAACGATCCGGATCAGCAGGATTAAACTTGGCACTTTCCACAGAGGTATTAGAAATACTACTTGCATTGTTAACGATGTAGCGGCCTATTCTGTAAAAACTTAATTTGATAGGAAGAAGGGTCAATTCTTTTTTAGTTTCTATTTCTAAAAACAACATCTCACTCCAGTCTCTTTTATAGCGGCTGACATGATCAATACCTGGCTTAGCATTTGATTTCAATCCATCGTTGTATGTACTGCTTAAGAAAGAACCTCCACCCAATTCAGCATATACATTGAATTTTTTAAATTCAAATCTACCATCCAGAGAAGCGATCAGTGTACTGGTGCGATTATTTTCAACATAAAAACTGTCTGCTCCCTTTACAATCATTTTGTAATCCACCTTATTGGCAGAGTAACCAAACTGATTAAAATAGTTAATTCCTATTTTATGATCTCCTAGCTTTTTGCCTAATCGACCTGCAACAAAATTCTGGGGTGTTTGGGTCAAATAACTTTGAAAGCCTCCTGATGATTGCGTTTTACCATATAAGAGAGCAATATCTAAACCAGCAGGCAAATTAGTACCTTCTAAGATAAATCCTTGAGTAGCCGCCATTCCAAAACGTTGATCACGCGGAATATCTCCTACTGCATAAGCTGAATTGTAACGCGCGAAATCATGTCCTTCCGGTTCCCATGGATATCTATCAAATAAATCATCTCTGTATTGATAGCCCCAAAGCGTAGATTGACTTAATCTAAACCAGTTGGCGCCACCGCCAGCAGTTAATTTGAATTTACCGATTTTAGTTTCAACAGCTCCTTCTAATTTAAAGATGACATAAAGACTGGCACCTCTTCCCATTGTATCAGAAATAAATGGACCAGCTGTATACCTTGTCAACAAGCGGTGATCAAATTGCAATTCCATATTGAAATATGTTTTCGCAGTAGGATTGCCTTCCATTCTAAATAACAATAGCGGTTGTTGGTACCCATCACCAACTGTAAGGTTTACAGGTACTGACAATCCATTTCCAGGAACATCCTCCTTGTAATACTCTTGCATGTTGCGATGAAACACAAACAATCTAGCATAACCGGAATACCTCATGTTCTTAAAGAAGTTTCTTTTCGGTTTCGCCGCTTGCGCATTGGAAAGACCAATGGCATTAGGACTGCCGGAATACTTTTTATAAATCAATGATTTACCTAAACACAAGGTGTCTGATTCAACATTCGCAAATAAAACTGCGGGATATAAAAACAATCCGCACAAAAGAAAAACAAAATACCTTTTCAACGCTATAATTTTTAGAGGATTGGGGTATACTTTTATAAAATAAATCAATCTAAATTCAGTCTAAATTCAGCAAAACTTCTTCCTTGTACTCAAAATCTACACGTAAGGTTTACTCAAAAAGTAAATTCTTTACAAGATAGTGAGTATTTCATAATTTAAAACTGCAATGAATCATTTAACCATTAAACTTCTTCACAATAGGTGATTTAGTCCTTGATTACTTTTTTCACTACCATATCTTCAGCAGTACTCACCTGCAGGTAATAGGTTCCAGAAGCAAGGTTAGAAATATCTACATTTCGATAATTGGCCGTAGACTTTCCTTCTTCGTAAACTACTTGTCCCAACACATTCAATACTACTACACGTGATTTCACATCACCTACACTATTGACGGTAACTACAAATACTCCATTGCTAGGGTTTGGAACGATTTCCACTTCTCCTACTCCATCTTTATGTAAAGCTCTGATCTGACTATAATGGACTGTACCATCTACATCGTACTGGGCAAGTCTGTAGTACGTAAGACCGGAAGCGATAGAAGGATCTGTAAAATCATATCTTTTCAATGAAGAACTGTTTCCAGCGGCATTCACTTTTCCGATGGGAGAAAAAGATGTTCCATCCAGAGATTTTTCTACACTGAAGTATACACTGTTCAATTCACTCGCTGTTCCCCATGTCAACAAAGCACCCGAACCTTTTCTTGTCGCGTTGAAATCTGTCAATTCAACAGGTAGGGCGCAATCTGCTAAAACATTGATCGAAGAGATTACTGAGCATGGTTCAAGGAATTCCATGTCATCTAAATAGAAGTCGTTACCGTTTGTACTTCCTGTAGAGGTTAAATTGCTAAGGGTAATGGTAGCCGATGTTCCAGTTGCAGTAAAAGTATACAATGCTTGTGTCCATGCTGTGGCACTACTTGCCGTAACATCAGATCCTGAAAGCGTTCCACCGCTAATAACAGTATGCAGTACAGCGTGTGTTGCATCGGGATCTGCTGCTGCATAATAAAACTGAAATTTGTAAACTAACCCAATTGTTAAACCAGATATAGTTTCAGACCACACATCAGTACTAGTCGTAGCACCGTCTCCGATAAAGTAGAATCCACCGGTATGAGGAGGTAAGCTTGTTTGATTGGCAACTCCCGTAGTACTGAAGTATTGACATTGGTTAATACCTTGGTTGGAAATTGAATAGTATCCATTATTACCAGGAGTAGTTGCATACTGAGCTCCTGTGTAATTTGCATAAGTAGAAGTAAAGCCCGTGTTACCAGATTCAAAACCACCGTTTGTGATCAGGTTATTATTATACAGATCACTTTTTACATAGTAGGTTGTAGGAGTAGCAGGAGAAACAGTATAGTTCGCACCCGTGAAGACCGGAGCTCCTGTACCCGTTGAGTTCAGATACCATTTAAAGACAGGTGTAGTATTTTGCAAATTAGTAGCCATCAATGTTGTACCGGCAGGGGGGCAAATGATCACATCCGCATTATTACCATTGATCACGACAGAACCCAATACTTTTATTACAGCTGTTGACGTAGCAGTAGTTGCATCCTTCACTGTTACGTTATGATCACCGGGAGTTAAAGAAGTAAATGTACCCGAAGCCTGGAATGATCCGCCGTCTATGCTGTACTGGTAAGGACCTGTACCACCGCTTCCTCCAACGGTAAGAGAACCTGTCGTACTGTTACAGGTAGTATTCGTACCACTTAGTTTCACGACAGACAATGGAGCGCGTACCATTACGATGAAGGCCGGACTAGCCGTGCCAATACCACCTCCGCTAATCTTATTACCACCCGGTGTACCACCTATTGCATTGTAGACACCGTTGGCAGAAGAACTTACAGCCAATGCATTATTAGGCGCAACGGCACTCGGTCTTGTAACGTCTACCAGCGGACCACTTGTGAATGCACTGGAAGTAGTGACTGACCAATACTCTGTAGTACTCAATGCTGTCACGGTAGGACCGGGGCTACCACCTGAGTTCACGTTAAACGCAGTAGCGGTAGTAGTAGCACCCGATGTTGTATTGGGATGTAACACTAATGGTAAATAGGCATTACCATTAGCATGATCCCCGATAGGATAAGTATAAGCAGCTGTAGTAGTTGCAGGAATAGACCAGGACAACGGACCGTCTACATATGCCGTAGCACTACCTCCTGTAATAGCTGTAGTTGCTGTATTGTTAATGCTTAGAGAATTGGTAGTTGTTGTTCCAATAAAACCAGCGGTAAGATTCAATGTACTGGTAATACTTACCGGATCCTGCAATCTTACATAGGTGTTGTTACTGACAGTCATATTAGTAAACTGAACAGAAGTACCCGTTGTACTGATCAATTGAGGAGAAGCGGATGTTCCTGAACCATTGAAATTGATTGTCGCCCCCATGCTCTGGAATATGCCGGTTGTAGCACCCTGCAAAGTAAAATTGCCTCTATCTGTAAATGTTGCACCTGCGGGCGGCCCTACGATCAAAGAGTTGTTATCTACTATAATACCGCCTGAAGTAAAGCTGGTCACATTTTCTAATGAGATCCGACCGTTTGTTGTACCATCTCCAATTCGAAGTGCACCGTTAAGTCCTACAGCACCAGTAGGCACCCATCCTGTTCCACCTGTCCCACCGACAGAACTCCCCATATCAACCAATGTAACGTTATTCGGATAACCAGGAGTAACTCCTATTGTTCCTGCTTGCGCAGACCAAGCTTTATCTAATGGAGCGCCGAATGGATTGGTGGTTCCTAAACCCTGGTTACTTCTATCTACATATAAAGTAGAAGCCGGACCGTAAATCGGAGATTTAGAAGAACCGTTCCAGCCCCAGTTATTATTAGGTATCGTAAATGTTCCGTTAATCAGCAAACTTGGACTGCTAATGTAAAAGTTAGCATTAGACAAAAAGTTCAGGGTATTAACAACTGTACCAGCAGTACCACCGATTTCAAATCCACCACCGCTGCTTGAGTTTATTTGTATTGTTCCTCCATCGGCACCATTTGTTCCTGTGCTCACAATTGTACCACCGTTATTTAAGATACCCGTGCTTTGTGTCGTAGAGAAGTTCAGTGTATTCGCAGATCCGATAAAGAGACTACTTCCTGAACCTAAGGTAAGACCTAAAGTGGAAGTGGAGTTATTGGTGATATTAAGTGTAATACCAGTGTTAGCCATATTCAGCGTACCGTTAACGGTAAGCAAACGACACGTCTGTGTAGAGGGCACCGTAACCGTTGCACCGGCGGCGATTACTACATCGTCATTTGTGCCTGGTACAGTTCCACCCACCCAAGTAGAGCCCACATTCCAAGGACCTCCGGAACCGGTAGAAGTAAAAGTCGTCTGAGCCTGACTGCTTACAAAAACGAGCATCAACATCAGGGTAAATACTGAACGTTTGATAAGATTTTCTTTCATCACCAACGTGCAAACAAGAGCCAATTTTTTCATAGCAATTTTTACCGTTTTAATTATATATTTTATTTGATCCATTCAAACCAAATATTCAAACCCGACATACTAAATCTTCCGATTTTACTCTATAGATATAGCATGTTCAAATTAACGGGATAGGAAAACTAAAGGCTATTTATCCATGAAAAATATGGAATATTATAGGAAAATATTAACACTAAATACCTGTACAGCAAATAGTTAAATTATGCACCAACCGTAAAAATATTGATGGAATATCTCTGTTTTTTAACGCTTTTTTAGGTGCTTTTTGCCCCTAATGAAGCCAATTTCCAGTGTAATATTTAAGACATATTTCACATATTGCTACTTTTTAAACCTACTTTTAAAAAAAAGGTATAAATACTTAGATTTACACCTTAAAAATTAACCTTATATTGAAAAAAATATCACTTTCAGGAACAAATCATACAATTTAGACACTTACCCCATCTTAAACACATTAAGGGTCTTTTCTCTACACTTTTTACCTCAAAAAATGTACGTTACAGAGAAAAAGATGGATTATATATATGATTAGCTACCAGCCATTTCTGAAAAATAAATGAAGTCGACTATTTTACATAAAGGCTTAATACTGTATTTCAAACAGATACGCCTAAAGAAAATCATTTTACCCCCTGACAAAACCCATACAAGCTTTTTGGTGACTTTCAGCAAGCGTAGAGATCATTGATCCATTTCTGATAAAAACAAAAGCGGACAAATGTGTTAAACAAGTGTCCGCTTTTACTGAATCAATTTTATATTACCCTCTTCTTACTTTTGAATAACAATCTTAAACGCCTGCTTTATCCCGTTATAAGACAGATTCAATAAATAAATACCTGGTGCCAAGCCTTCACAAGATAAATTATGCTGACCGGCATGAGCAGTAGTGATAAAAGACGAAGCCATTCTTTCCTCTCCTATTAAGTCTGTAATTTGATAATTCATGGTACCTGAAAAATCATCTGAGAATTCGATGAACAACTCTTTTTGGGCAGGTACCGGATAAATAGAGATACCACTTTTCAATACATTTTCTATAGCTGTAACGGTTTGCCCTTGGTAAATATCCGTCACCGTATTGGCCCCTTCCAAAATAATATATTCTCTGCTCGACACTTCCTGACGTCCGTCATTTGCATCATTGATTCTATAACTATAGTTTATTTTACTTCCTATGTCTATGCTGGATACTGAAATGGTATAAATACCATCTGCGTCTACATCGCTTAATGCAGTCGATGAAATTCCGAAGTTATTGACAATGTTTACCGTTTCTGTAGCAGGATTAAAATTACCCGCGGAAATCATCGCATTCATATTCACCTTTAAAATAAGTGAAGTAGAGACTTCAGAAGCCAATAAGAGTTTATAAATAAACGAACCTCTTCCCGGGATAGAAGTAATGTTAAGATTAGTAAAACCACCGTTGTTATCAATGACTACGGGAACTTGAGAGCCTCCCTGTAATTCTACTAATACATAGTTTCCAGGCGTAATGCCTCCTTGTGATAATGTCAATTGCACATTTGAGGCCGTACTGGAAGCCATGTTAGACACAACGATAATATTTTCATTTTCAAACTGTCGGAGAAAACTAAAAACCGTTGCGACAGTAGTAATCGGTTTATATATTCCTTTTTTAAGTGCTGCCTGATTCTTACGCAATGCGATCAGATTCCTATAACTATTCCACAAAGACGTCACATCACTTTTCTGATCTGCTACATTTTTTGTAGTGTAATCCGAATTCACAGGTCTCCATGGATTACCGGTAGTAAAATCGGCTTGGGTACTGCTGTTCCATTGCATTGGTGTTCGCTTGTTTTCATCCACACCTGTTCCCAGCATTCCTATTTCTTCTCCATAATAAATATAAGGTACTCCAGGTAGTGTCAATAAAAGAGTAGCGGCCATCTTTCCTTTTGCAAAATTATTAAAAAGAGACATGGACCTGTTGTTGTCATGATTGGTAAGAAAAGTGCCATACTGCAAAAAAGGATAGGATGCTATAACTTCATCCACTTTACTACGCAATGCATTCACATTGGCAGTAGTACCGCTATTGGAAGCGTTTAGAATAGTTGTTGCCAGATCAAATTCAAAACAATAATCCAATGCATCATCATTGGTATAGTCTTTGGCTATGCTGGTAGCAGCCCAGGCCTCTCCTACTGCAAATGCATCAGGGTTAACGGACTTGTAAGATGTTCTGAAATCTTTCCAGAACTGAATGGTTTCAGGAGTATCCTGCTGCGTTGTTCCGTCTTCTATCACATAACGTGCAGCATCTAAACGGAAACCGTCTACCTCCATGTCTTGCAGCCAAAATTTTGCTACATCAAACATTTCCGTTTTTACTTCCGGGGTTCTATAATTCAAGTCCGGCATCTCAGACCAAAAGATAGCATAATAGTTATTGCCTGTACTTTTGGTATACCATACCTGTTGAGTCCAGGGTCCTGTATAAGTCGGTGCAGGATCCTGCCAGATATACCAGTCACGCTTACCATCCAATGAAGCCACCGAATTAGTAAACCAAGGATGTTGCGACGAAGTATGATTCATGACATAATCAATAATCACTTTGATACCCCGACTGTGGGCAGCGGCTATAAAATCTTTGAAATCCTGGTTGGTACCATAGTCTGCTTCGACTGTGCGATAGTCTGTTACGTCGTATCCATGATAACTTGGTGATTGTTGTATAGGCATCAACCATAACGCTGTAACACCTAAATCTGTATTCGTAGAAGGATCACCATCGTTCAGGTAATCCAGCTTACTCATCAATCCTTTCAAGTCACCTTGTCCGTCTCCGTTATTGTCCTTGAAACTACGCACGAAGACTTCATAAAACACGGCATCGTTCCACCAATAAGTGGTAGTTTGTGCAACGGATACCGCCGTAAAACCAATCCACAGGACTAATGTCAAACACACCTGTTTGACCTGTCTCTTTTGTTTAAGCTGTAACATCAATTTGTTTTTCATAGCTGTATTATTAATTCGTATGGATCTACTATAAAATTTGTTGTTTGTGTTATAAAGTTTAAGGGTGTTAATAACAATTTAATAAGCAACGTAATTTAATATGGGCGTTCCCTGCGGGCCGGGCTTTCGCCACTCGCTTTTTTCTTTGAATCAACCTTTAACATAACCCATTTAAAGAATCAAAGAAAAAGAGCTCAGACAATGGCTCAATCCCTAACGCAAAACAGCCTCCTCTATGAACAACCAACTAGTAGAGTAAGACCATCCTTATTTGATCCCTTACTAGTTGGTATAATAGTCAATTAGTCCAGAGGAACGGTAATACTATTTCCGTTCACCCATTCTGAATACACAATCTTTGCGTCTTGAACTACTGCAACGCGGTATACACTTTTTGTTTTTTTATTTCCATCTATTGCATTAACCACCATCACCAGTGTATTAGCTGCACCAGGAGTTGCTTTGAATTCATACACCACATAATCTCCGTTGCGGTAACCAAAACCATTTCCATCGTCATGGTATAATTTTCCTGTCGCATTCATTTTTTGATCAGGATTTACATAAAGCGTCAGAGAGTCTATACTGTATACCGTTGTATTTTGAATAATTGGCCCGGTAGGTATAACGGCGCCTTCGCGAATTTTCAATGTCGCTTGAAAATGATCGTCATCGGGTGTATCGTCTAGTCTTAGGGTTTTCCAATTTCCTTTTGGCAAAACAACGTCCTTCGCCCAGCTTGGGATGATGACTAAATCTTCTCCCCACATAAATGCTTCTTGTTGTGTCCTCAGACTCTTATCCTTGCTATCGGCCATGAATAAAGGGCGCATCACAGGCAAGCCATTGGTCGATGCTTCCTGAAATAAGGTGTATAAAAATGGCATTAATTTGTATCGTCTATTCAAAGCCGTTCTGGAAGCGTTGGTTGTTTTTTTACCCAAAGCCCAAGGCTCTTGTTGATCCGAATTTTTCTCTGCGTGATTTCTCGAAAAAGGATAATAGGCACCAATAGCCATCCATTGACCCAACAATTCAGCATTGGCAAAGCCTCCAAATCCTCCGATATCCGGGCCATTGAAAGGCTGCCCTGATAATCCTAAATTGATAGACATGGGTATCGACATTTTCAAATGCTCCCAATTGGAAACATTATCACCTGTCCAGGTAGCGGCATAACGTTGTCCACCAATAAAATTCGCTCTTGACAATACAAAGGGTCTCAAGGTTGGATTAGCTGCAAGAATACCTTCTCTGCTTGAACGAACCATTAACAAACCATATACATTGTGGTATCTTAAATGAGAATCCTGAGGAAGAGGTCCTCCTCCTCTGTGCAAATTATCTTCGGGCATTGTACCTTCCGTTGTATTGAATACCGCCGGTTCGTTCATGTCATTCCATATGCCATCAATTCCCAGATTCATAAAAGGAGCATACAAAGAAGACCACCATTTTTGTGTTTCCGGTCTGGTAAAATCAGGGAATGCACATTGACCGGGCCATACAGCGCCATTGTATTCCTTGCCATTCTTCGTTTGCACCCAATGATTGCCTGCAGATCCTTGTTGGTAGATGCTATACTCTTCGTCCACCTTCACACCGGGATCAATCATGTATACACTTTTAAATCCTCTGTCTTTCAAATATTGATTGAGTCCTTTAGGATCAGGAAAACCCGTTTTATCAAAGGTGAATATTCTATAACCGTCCATGTAATCGATGTCCATCCAGATCACATCGGCAGGAATTTTTTCTTCTCTGAAACGATCGGCAATCGCTTTGACGCGTTCATCAGGATAGTAGGAATACCTGCACTGTTGAAAACCTAAAGCCCAAAGTGGCGGCAATTCCATTTTACCGGTTAACTCTGCCAATGCTTTTACCAACTCTTTCGGGTTTTCTCTTTCAATGATGATCAGCCTAAAAGCGGGACCTTCCGAAGTGATTGAAATCAATTGATCATCGGTTTGAATCGATTGCTTGTAAGTATTGTCTGCTAATACGCCAAAGGCTGTTCCATCGTCGCGAACGCCCATCACCCAAGGGTGTGATTGGTAAAGATTTTTTCCTTCATTCTTTGAATAGCCGTAGTTATCAGAATTCCATAACTGAACATACTGACCATTCCTCTTGAGTGGACCGACAACTTCTCCTGTTCCATAAAAATCCACCTTTTCATTCAGCGCAATTTCTACTATACTTTTTTCCTCCTTTAATTTAAATACCGGAAGAACTTTCCAATTACCCGGAACATTTCCTTTTGCTACCGGTTCTTTTACTAAGGCCAGAGATGGCAGATGTCGTGCAGCCTCGAAGGATTGAGGATAAAAAATCGCCATTCGATCGCCAATCATTCCATTCGATTGTGCAAAAACATTTGCAGCAATCAATAATAACACAATCAATGATAGAAAGCGGTTTTTCATTTCAGTATATAATAGTCCTAACCTGTGTGCGAAGAAACCCACTACAGAATGTTCGCATACATGCGTTCCAATCTGTAGTGGGTATTTTATTAGTATTGTCAATCGAAACCCGAGCGATACGCTCTAAGTCGTTTTAGGTACAAGCATGGACGCTTGCACCAGCGATAACAAGCATTATTTATTTGTTACTGTAAAATTCTTAGACTCGTTCTTCACGTCTGTAATTTTCGATTGCTCGATCGTTACACTTCCGCGTGCCGTATTGTCAATCCATAGCGCATGTTTATCCGTTGCACCAATTCCAGATTTAGTAATGGTTACATTCTTAAACACGGCATTGGTCAATTCCGGACCTTTGCTATCCGCACCACGGGTTACGATACTGATCCCATCAGAGAAACTATTTTCAATGTTTGTGTTTTGCACCTGAATGCCAGGAATGCCTCTTCTATCCATACAGATAGAGATAGAAGCGCGGAAATCCCAACTATGATCCCAGCCACCGCTGGTTTTGATGTCACAGTTTTCAATCACTGTTGTGCCGCTGAAGTGATTGTTTGTCTTAGGATCTTCTGTAGGGAAAGTCGTACTGATCAAAATGGCTGACCCCGGAGAAATATCAGTAAATAAACAATTCGAAATTTTATTACTTTCTCCGCCGTAGATGGCTGCACCGTTTGCAAGGAAAGGTAATTGTCCTGTGCAATGTGTAATCACATTATTACCCGGTTTAAACTTATTCAATAAGAATGTTGCCGGCCACATCGCAAAGCAATCGTCACCCGTGCCACGTGTGGTACAGTTCTTCATAGTAGACTCAGCCATACCCACACAGAAATTCACACCATCAGCAATCGTATTTCTGAAACGACAACCTTCTACCAATAAGTTTTTAGAGTTTTCTACCCAAACACCAATCTTTGTGTGTTCAATCCAGATGCGTTGAATCTTGGAGTTCACCCCATAAGATCCGACAATACCATCGTTCGGTTCATCGTCTGCTCTGTGTTCCAAATGACCAATGATGGCAAAATCAGAAAGTACAACATTGCCTCCATTGCCAAAGAATTTCAATCGTCTCGAAGGATCATCCGCATAATCTGTTTCATTACCAACAAGAATGGTATGCCACATGCCTGCGCCTTGAATGATCATGTTTGCGGGCACCATGATTTCTCCTGATATCTTATATGTACCAGCCGGTATCCAAACTGACTTTTTAGATTCCCAAGCTTTCCCTACGCACAGCTTCAAAGGTTCTGTATAATCGCCATCAAAGTTAGCGCCTTTGAAATCCATAATAGACAAAGAATTTTCAGGAGCGGTTAATGGCGCCGCTACCTCTTCCAGGTCTACTAAATCGATGATGCAATACTCTGCTGTATTTCCTTTCACATCGTCTCTTTGAATTTTAATCAAATCACCGGCATTGATTTTCAGATCCTTCAATCTGACTTCATCATAGAAGTTTCTTGCTTTGCCTAGTTTAGGATCATTCGAGAAAGGATATCCTCCGTACAGCAAAGATAATTTAGAAGAGATAGTAAGCGGTTGTACTAATTTACCATTGACATAAAGGCCAAGCGTAGCGGTAGTACCTCCACCTTCCGGGCTATCAGGAAGACTGAATCGCACGACAATCGCATTGGCTTTTTTCAAAGATTTAAACGAAACGTTTTGTCCGGCTTTAGTCAGCTTCACGCATTTTTGTCCGGATGATTCTGTTTCCACCTGAAACGCGGTGTACTTAGGGCCTAAAACAGTTCCCGTTGTTTTCATGTGCTCCGCTTCATACGTAGTCCATGGCATATCGGCACCGCGTTTTTCCTGGGAAAAAGCACTGAGTGTACTGCACGCAAATAATACTAATAGGTATTTAGTCATACGATTCATTTTTGTTGTTTATTTTCCCTTTCTGACAATGATTAAGCTTATGCTATATAAGTTCTTTTTGTCAATCCTTACTTATTGTATTACTATTTTTTGCACTATACGGTTACCCGATTGGCTGATTATCTCCAATAGGTAAGAACCGGAAGCTAAATGTTCCGGTATATGAATGGAATGACTATAAGCACTGGTTATAGCATTGATACCGGTTTGAAAAACAGATTGCCCTAAATAATTATATAAACGAAGTTCGTAACGGGATGCCTCCTGATTGACAATATCCAG
>JAQBNS010000046.1 GCA_028288405.1 Chitinophagaceae bacterium | reverse complement strand
TTAATACGGCGGACTTCCCATATTCCAATACAATGGACTCTATGATCGCCCCACCCAGCAACGTCATGCGCCTGGCAAGCCATGGAGGAACCTTACCATAGTGTAATGGCAGATCTGCATATCGGGTCGTATTGAAATGGAGCTTCGGCATAAATTGAATAACAGAAGTTACAAAATTCTATTGAAAAAAATTAATCCCATTTGAGGAAATAAAAGTATAAAGTGGTGTAAAAAAGTACACACGTCAATTGTAAAAACCACTTCCAATCCATAAAAACCGTATGGTACATTATTTGAACTTCTTCAGGTGTATCTAACCAATCAACCACTATGAAAACTACTAAAAGTAAATCACACGCGAATACGGCAACAGCTGAATATGCTATTGAAGAATCAAAACTCATGAAGTTGTTTGAAGATGAATTGAAAGACATTTACTGGGCGGAAAAAGCGTTAACCAAAGCCCTTCCTAAAATGGCTAAACAAGCTACCTCTGAAGAATTGATTGCAGCGCTTGAAAGTCACTTGGAAGAAACAGAAGGACAAGTAGAAAAGTTAGAGCAGGTATTTGAGATACTAGGGAAAAAACCGGTAGCTAAAAAATGCGAAGCCATGGCAGGACTTATTAAGGAAGCAGGGGAAATCATGGAAAACACAGATGACGGAGCGATGCGTGACGCAGGAATTATTTCTGCAGGTCAAAAAGTAGAGCATTATGAAATTGCTACTTACGGTACCTTAAGAACTTTTGCAAAAACATTGGGGTTAAACGATGCCGCAGATCTTCTCGATGAAATCCTTAACGAAGAAAAAAATGCCGATCAGAAACTGACTGAGATCGCTGAATCTACAATCAACCTTCAGGCTGCTGAAGAAGAAGAGTAATACATTATTCTCTACCTAAAAAAACAAAAGGAAGGCTTAGGTCTTCCTTTTGTTTTAAATCTAATCATGAGCGAAGTACATCATCTGGTAAGACTGTTAAAGAAAAAAAACTTAACGCTGGCGCTGGCGGAAAGTGTTACCTGTGGTATGGCAGCTTACAAGCTCTCTAATGTCAAGGGAATATCAGACGTATTAAAAGGCGCGATTGTTTGTTACACGCCTGAAGTCAAAATAAATTTATTAGGAATCAGCAAACGCATGATTGATCAATATACTTGTGAATCCATGCAGGTTACTGAATCATTGGCTAAAAATCTACACAAAATAATGCCAGCCGATATACATGTTGCTGTGACAGGTCTTGCTTCTTCCGATGGCAGTGAATCCAGAACAAAACCGGTAGGATCTGCTTTTATCTGCTTAGCCTATAAAGGTAAAACATATAAATTCAAGCATGTCTTCAAAGGGACGCCGCTTGAAATAAAAAATAAAACTTGTATCGAATTGTACAGATTTGTTTGTGCTACTATCTCTTAACATTATGAACTTTATTGATTTATTCGGAGAAGGAGAAAACCTTACGGCTACTCAGATGTCCTTAAGAGCGATAGTGATTTTCATCAGTGCAATTGCTTTGCTTAGAATTTCAGGAAGACGCTCGTTAGGAATGAAAATGCCCTTTGATTATGTCATACTTTTTTTATTGGGAGCTTTGTTGAGCAGAGGTATAACAGGAGCCGCTCCTTTCTTCTCTACCTTATGTGCAGCATTGACGCTCGTATTACTTCACCGCTTGTGCGGATGGATAGGATTGTATAGCAATACATTCGGTCAACTTGTAAAAGGAAGTTCAAAAATCATTTATCAGGATGGTCAATTTATTGAAGACCACATGAAACAATGTGCCATCAGCAAAAAAGATCTATTAGAGTCCATCCGTTTAAATAGCGGACTGGATTCTATAGATCAGATTGATAAAGCTTATGTAGAGCGTAATGGCGAAATCAGTATTATTCCCAAACACCAATAACGCTTATGATTTTTATCAAGAGGACTGGCGTTAAAATCCGTCTTCTTTTGTTCATAACAAGTAAATACTTCTTCTTATTCGGTATATATAGATTCTAAATGCGCATGACAAGCCTCCGCACATTTGCGACAAGCTTCTGCACATTGCTGGCAATGATTCATCTCATGTTTGCCACATTCATCGGCACACAAACGACAAATCTCTTCACAAATAGACAAATAATGATGAGCTACTTCAGCATCTCGTTGTAAGAGCCTTGCAGCCTGAAAACAAATGTCCGAGCAGTCACGATCCAATTCAATGCATCTGGCCATCATGGTAACATCTTTCTCATCCAGGCAAGCGGAAGAACACATTTCGCAAGCCAACGCGCAATGCACCAATTCTTGTATCAAAGCCGCATGGTTATGTCCTGAATGATGGTGAGAAGCCGGTTTCGTTTTCATAGGATTAAATTTAAGTGAACACTATTTGTTTATACCGATGGTTGCATGAAAAAATAATGCCACCCGACATTCACCCGTTAAACGCTCTCCTGCTCTTTATCTATTCTGCCTTGTGTAAAAAAAGCCTCTTTTTGTTGACTATTTCATCTCCGAAATGTTTTTACTTACAAGCGGTTACAACATTCAAACAAGAAAAAAAGCAAGCTCATGGATTATTTTTCTAATTTTATGTTTGCCTATAAAACAAACCATGCCCTATACTGATCAGACCTGTGCAGGCTACGAAACCAAAGTAAACAGCGATGGCACGATTTTTTAAGGTTGAACAGGTACATGTGTTAAACTTATTTTATGATACGCAAACTGAAGTCCGGAGAATACCGCATCTACTCTAGGAAAGTAGATCCTAAAACTAACAAACGTAAAAATCTGGGAACGTTCGCTACGTTGGAAGCCGCACAAAAACACGAAAGAGAAATTCAATACTTCAAGCATTCATAGCTTAAGTATCTTGCTTATACTATCAAATAATTCTCTCCCAGATCGAGCAATTTCAATTCTCCGTTTATTCGATGTTCCTTCTGCAATTGCTTTAAAAATCTCACAGGCTCTCCTACCGGTTCGTCGCTGAGATCGAACGTTCCGTAATGCATGGGTACAAATGTTTTGGCACCTAATTCGTTAAATGCTTTTACCGCATCTTGTGGAGAAATGTGATTCACATGCATGAACCATTCGGGTTTGTAGGCACCTACTCCAATAATGGCAATGTCTATAGAAGGAAATAAATCTCTCGCTTCCTTAAAATGATTGCCATATCCTGTATCTCCACTGAAGTAAATCGTTTGGTCTTTGGTTTGAAAAACAAAGGCACCCCATAATTGTTTATTGGTATCGTTCAGGCTCCGTTTAGACCAATGCCTGGAAGGTAAATAGTAAATGGCCAATTGATCTGATGTCCGGTATTGCTGATACCAACCTGCGGTCTGTATGCTGGCTCCTTTACTCCAGGGTGCGAGCAAGTTTTCCATCCTTAAGCCTGATAAAATAGACAAGCCAGGATTCAAGGCCGAAATTTCACGAATAGATTTTTCCTGACAATGATCCTGATGGTTATGAGAAATTAAAAGATAATCCAAACCCGTAAACAAGGCAGGAGAAAAAGCATGATCCGCATAACGCTTTACCAAAGGAATGTTGAAAAACACCGGATCAATCAAAAGACTCACGCCATTCAATCGTAAAAAGAAAGTAGAATGTCCCAACCAAACTAAACAATCCTGATGGTGTTGAAGAAATGTTTGATCGTCTCGATGAACAAGTTTAAACCCATCTGACTTCTTTTCTTCTCTTTGGGGATTGCGCTCAAACGTCCATTTCAACAACTCCCCAAACTTGGGCACAAATGGAAATTCGGCATTCATAAAACGATTGTCCGGGTCAACAGGTGTGCCCTTCCAGGCGGACTTGATGGTATGGAGTGTATCGTTTTGGGTGTAATTCATAGGAAAAGGGTTGAACTAAAGATACAAATCTTCATTTTGAGTCTATAATTTTTCCAAGATATTTTTCAAAGTAACCGTGAACGATTCCCTTTAAATTCATTGTATTACTTCACTTCGCTAAGTAATGCCTGTCAGGCATCAATAAGACATTTCCCATTTTGCAGAAAAATGATGAACTACCGTGGAATAATCCACGTTTTTATAGAACGTACACTTAAACGTATAAGGTTATGAACGATGTACTTGCTGACAAACTCATTGAGTTGTTTAAAAATGCCCGAACCAAGCTGGATTCGATTGTAGAAGACATTCCAAGGTCTTCCGATCAATTTGGCTCTATGACCATTAGCTTGCTGAATAAAACGAAGATTGAATTGAGAAAGTATTCTACGGAAGTAGCCTCTATGATTTCCACTGCCAAGAAAAATGGAGTAGACATCACGAAAGCAGCCTACGATAAGATCAACCAAGATGTAGAACTGATCGTCAGTAAAGCGAAAAAAGGATAATAAAAGCAATTAAAGAGTGAGCGGTGAACAGTGAGTAGAAATACATTCTACATTGTTCACCGTTTTTTTTGCTTAACCATACTTACTGCTCACTATTTACCCTTCACCTCTAATAATAAACAACAATCTCCCCGTTACCAATAAGTAATAACTTACCTTTAGTCGTGCCGTATTTTTAGCCGGGACATGTTAAGCATGGATAAAACTGAACAAGGCAATCCCGAAAGCGATTTCGAAGCGATCATTGACAGCTACATCAAAACTAAAGTCGGTATATCTGATTCTTTTCTCGACACTGTATTAGCCGGACATCTAAAAAATAACATCGTTCAACTACAACAGCAACAAAAGCTGGAAGGAGCCTCAACCGGAAACGATGCAGGACGAATTCAAAACAACCAGGTCCGAGGTGATACCATTTATTGGCTGGATCGTAAACACAACGACATGTATGAAAATGAATTTTTCGATCGAATGGATGCTTTTGTGTTGTACCTCAACAACAGTTGCTACACCGGTATTACAAGTTATGAATTCCACTATACCTTATACGAACCCGGTACTTTTTATAAGCGACACAAAGACCAATTTAAAAATGATTCGAGCAGGCAATTTTCCATCATCAATTATTTGAATGAAGACTGGAGATTAGAAGACGGAGGTGAATTACTTATTCAGCTTCCAAACGAAGAACAACTGATCGCTCCTACGAATGGAAAAATAGTCTTCTTTAAAAGTAACGAATTGGAGCATGAAGTACTCTATACTACTAAAAACAGAATGAGCATTACAGGATGGCTCAAGAAATAGGATAATAATGCTAAATGGTGAACGATGAAGTGTGAAGGATAAGCAAAAACCAGTAAAAATCTGCTCACCGTTTACTCTTCACCGCTCACCTTTCATAACAAACCTGATCTTCTCATTTTCCAAAATATTATAATGGATCAATCTGGTGTTAAACCATCCATTCTACCTACCTTGCTTCTTTAGTCTATATGAAAGAGTTTGATGTCATTGTAATTGGTTCAGGTGCGGGAGGACTGGCGGCAGCGTTATGTCTTGCCAAAGCGGGGCAAAGCGTTTTAGTTTTAGAGCAGCACTATGTACCGGGTGGCTGGTGTCACAGTTTTCATTTGAAAGGACAACGTTTCAGTCCCGGTGTTCATTACATAGGATTAGTGAATGCCGGAGATTCTAC
This sequence comes from Chitinophagaceae bacterium, assembly GCA_028288405.1. Classification (GTDB taxonomy): domain Bacteria; phylum Bacteroidota; class Bacteroidia; order Cytophagales; family Cytophagaceae; genus JACMQM01. Next base: position 21,444 of record JAQBNS010000046.1, on the reverse strand, counting down.
CAACGATCTGTACAGAGGGTTAGGAATAGCCAATGAGTTGGTATTTTTCAGAATGAATAAAAAGGCGTATGAACATTGCTACATCGGCGAACATAAAATAGATATGCCTGCGGGATTCGATAACCTGGCAGACAGTTTAATCAAACGCTTTCCCAAAGAACAACGTAACATCCGAAAATACCTCGGCCTTATTGATAAAGTAGGCAAAGAAATTCAACTGATTCCTAAAATGCGTACGTTCTGGGATCACTTACTCATTCCTATTCGCACACGAAACATGGGCAAATACAGTTTGTTCAGTTTGAAAAGAGTCATCGACTGGCACATCAAAGATCCTTTGTTGAAGAGCGTGCTGAATATACAATGCGGCGACTATGGCTTACCGCCTTTCAAAGCGAGTTTTCCTGTGCATTGCGTACTGATGAACCATTATGCAGAAGGAGGATTTTACCCAATGGGAGGAGGTGCAGGAATTGTAAAAGCAATGACCAATGCCTTAAAGAAAAATAATGCGGAAGTACGAATAAAACAAGAAGTGAAGCGCATTGTCATTGAAAACAAAAAAGCTATAGGTGTTGAAATGGCAGATGGAACAGTCATTAAAGCCAAACACATCATCTCCAATGCTGATCCCGCTAAGACTTACCTGAACATGGTAGGGAAAGAAAATCTAAGCGCCGGTCTATTAAAAAAACTTTCCAAAACAAAATATTCTGTTACTTCGCTCATCTTGTTCTTAACATTAGACCTGGATGTCACACAGGCCGGGCTTGATTCAGGTAACATTTGGTCCTTGCGAAATGAAGACATCGATGACATCTACCATGACCTGAGTAAAAAAGATCCTTCTGAAGGTACCGAATTCCCTGCGGTATTCATCAGTTGTACGACGTTGAAAGATCCGGTTTCTTTTAATGGACGTTACCATAGTTTTGAAGTAGTGACTTTTATCGAATTTGATAGTTTTAAAAGTTATGACGCCTTGGATTACCACTCTCCTCTTTATGAAGAAAATAAAAATAAAATCATCGCCAAGTTTTTGAACAACGTGGAGAAAGTAATCCCGGGAGCGAAACAACACATCGTTCAGGCAGAACTGGGTACACCGAAGACGAATGAATATTTTGTACAAACCACAGAAGGTAATGTGTATGGTACCGAGAAATCCTTTACTCAAATCGGACCTTTTGCGTTCAAGATAGAATCCGAAATCAAAAACCTTTACCTTTGTGGTGCCAGCACACTGGCGCATGGTGTTACAGGTGCCAGCTACTCCGGTATAGAAACCGCGGCCAAAATATTGAATACAACATCCGAAGAACTTCTAAAAAATAAAGATAACCAGGAGCTTCGTATATACGATGCCGAAGACAGCACAGAATGGCCTTTATGGGTTTCTCAAAAAATAGAAGGCCGCAAAAAACGATTCAAAGATTTGAAAGAAGAAATTGACGAAGACGAAGTAAATCCTATCGGATAAAGATAAACGCGGTGGTAGCCAGAAATAAATTTAGTCACTGAATGCATAAATAAATACTCTTTTTCTCTTATTTGCAGGATGAGCTATATACTAATTACAGGAGCAAGCAAAGGAATAGGTAAAGCTTTAGCGCATGAATTAGCACAAAAAAAACAAAACCTTTTCCTCGTAGCCCGTTCAGAAAATGAATTAAAAGCATTGGCAGAGGAACTGAAAAGCAGGCATCCCATAGATGTCATCATCCTGTCCCTTGACTTGTCTGCCGCTGATTCTGCACAACATATAGCCGACTATATTGCAGAACGGAAATTATCCATTCATACACTGATTAACAATGCCGGTTATGCCGTTTGGGGAAATTTTGAAAGCAATAGTTTGGAAGAACAAAACCGCATGTTGTGGCTTCACATACAAACGGTAGTAAACCTTACCTATTTGCTGCTCCCTTTTTTAAAAAAAGAGAAACAGGCATACATTCTCAACATCGGCAGCACGGCGGCCTATCAGGCAGTACCGACGCTGGCTCTTTATGCCGCCAGCAAATCCTTTATCGTTTCATTCTCCCGCGCACTACACTTCGAACTTCGTCATTCCAATGTATCGGTAACTTGTGTAAGTCCCGGACCTGTCAATACCAACTTTGTGAACCGCGCCGGCATGCAGGCCATAGCGGAGACCGCTGAAAAATTCGGAATCAGTCCGACGTTACTGGCTCAAAAAGCATTGCAAGCCATGTATGCTCATAAAACAGAATATGTACCCGGTTTCTCCAATAAATTAGGCGTCTTTTTTGCCACGCATTTCCCTAAAAAATTAGTGGAAAAGGTGGTGGCTACTTTTTATAAGCATTAAAAAAACGTCCTAAATTCTCCTATTTTAAACTTCTGTTGTATGATTCCCAATTCCTATTTTGTAATTCAATTTAATTAAACTATACTTGTTCTATAGAATTAGTAGAATATAGAAAAGTAAGTACCAGCCATTAATTTCTAAAACACGAAAACAAATCATGCAAACTCGTTTAACCTTTGGTTGTTGTAGCTAGGCTATATTCCACCAGCCTTTAAAGGCCTTCTAAAAAAAAATCATTCAACCATTATACGTATTGCATCATGAAAAATTATCCCACCTTCACACTCGGAACAACCCTTAGAGAAGAACAATTAGCCTTCTTCAACCAACATGGATTTATTCATTTCAAAAAATTCATTCACCAGGAAGCGATTGACACATTGATCAACGCTTCGAAAAAAGTAGAACACGAATGGGTAAGCAAAAACCGTTTAAAAGCTAACGGTGTACCGATCAAGTATGGCAAGGACCTCGATGGAAGTACCATTGTGCAACGATTTGCTTTTATCAACCAACACAATCCCGTTTTCTCAGAAGTGCTCTATGATCCAAGATTCGAAGCATTGACTCAAATTGTACCCGGCTCAAGAATTGGCGATCAGGAAAAAGATGGGATGGTATTCAATCACTACATCAATGGCCCTGAAAGTAAATTCACACAAATGGGCTGGCATACCGATGGCTTAAGGGATCTGTTCTATGGAACATTGCCTCTACCCATGCTAAATATTGGGATCCATTTGAGTTCTCTTCAACCAGAAAATGGAGGATTAAGAATTTTACCGGGAACACACAAGCAAGGCTTATTTAAAACAATTTTTAGAAAAAAATACTTTTTAGATACCAGACCCGACAAAAACGAAATAGCCATCGTACCGGAAGCAGGAGACTTAACGGTACATGACGGAAGGCTATGGCACAGAGTCGCTAAGTCAACTATAGAAGGAGAAGAAAGCAGAAGGAGGGTAATCTATGTTCCCATCATTACGGGAAAAGTAGAAGTAAAAACAGAAAGCAGCCCAACACTCTTTTATCAAAAACTCAATGGATTAGTAAAATAATTTTTCCTGCTGTCTGACTTGATTGCCGGCCTAAGCGAGGAGGTATGCAAAGAGTCAGGCAGCTTTTCATTCTATACACTTAAATCTAATCCGGCTATGACTATAATTACTTTTTTAATGGGGTGCTCTTTATTGACTACCCCAACTGCAGTGCAAACCAACACACCTGATCCTAAACAATTATTGACGAAAATGATTAGTCAAATCAGTCAGACTAAATCGCTGAGCTATACCTTTCGGAAAAAAGAACGTGTACAAAACGGATTTTCTACAGCAGAACAAGACATAAAACTACTTACTCAACCGATGAAGGCTTACATATACGTGCATCGGCCCAATAAGGGAACAGTTGCGTTATGGTCAGAAAATGAAAACAATGGAGAGGTACAAGTGTCACCGGGATGGTTGCCATTCGTTACCATCAACTTATCACCGGAGTCAGATGAATTTAGAAAAAACAATCACCATTCCATTCACAAAGTGGGTTTTGATTTTTTAGCCGATATCGTGAACAGCAGTTTACAAAAACACGAATCCAAACTAAAAGACATTTTACATTACGGCGGGGAATATGTCATCAACAACAGATTATGCCATAAAGTAACCATTGATTTCAAAGAATATAAATATTCTTCTTATACCATAAAACCCAATGAAAACTTATTTCAAATCGCCGATAAATTAAAAGTGAATGAATTTATGATTCTGCTCAACAATCCCCATATTAGGAGCTTTAAAGAAGTAAAAGCAGGACAAACCATTCAGGTACCTACAGAATATGCAAAAACGACCGAACTGTATATTGACAAAGAAAACATGATGCCTATCGTTCAAAAAATGTACGATGAAAAAGGACTCTTTGAACACTATGAATTTCTAAACTTACAATACAATCCGACTTTCAATACCAATTTGTTTTTAACCAGTGCGAATTAATAAACTAAATAGATAAGACGCTCTTCGGTGATGTAAAAACCAAGAGTCTTATTATTCTGATGACAAACCTTAAGCTAAAATGGAAACAAGCCTGGCTATCTCCCACTTTCAGAATACAGTGGATGGCTACGCTGCTTGCCGGTATAGCACTTGCTATCTCTGCTCCAATATTCCTTAACTTTATACAAACGGTACACGGTGTTTATATAAAAGATCCCTTATTGAATTATTTACCGCCTCATGACCTGTCAAAGTATATTTTCATACTACTCTACACACTCCTTGCTCTTTCTGTCATTCAGCTCTCCTTCCAACCCCTCTTATTGCTGAAAGCCTTACAGGCCTATATCCTACTCACCATCATGAGAGGATTTTGCATTTATCTTTTTCCGCTCGAACCGGATAAAAAAATCATTCCGTTAGTTGATCCTTTAATCGATAATTTGTTCTACCAACAAACAATCATTACCAAAGATCTCTTTTTTTCAGGCCATATATCTACCATGACTTTACTTTTCCTGATCCTTCCCTCTTCTTTTACTAAAAAAATAGCCGGTGTCCTGACTTTAGTGGTGGCTTTGCTTATACTCGTCCAACATGTGCACTATACAATCGATGTATTGGCTGCGCCGCTGGCTGCCTGGTTAGCTTATTACCTGGTTTCCTTGTGGCCTTTTTCTCTTCCCTCATTCCAACCTCACGAGGTATCATCCTAAACACAGCTGATTTAGCGCTTCCATCCTCCGCCTAACGCTTTATACAAATGAATATTCGTTAACGTTTTGCGGTAATAAATCTCCAACAATTCAATTTGAGAACGAAGGTAATTTTGCTGTGCGGTGATGATTTCTAAATAAGTGGCTCTATTGTAAGCAAACAAATCTTTCGACGTGCTCACTGATTTTTCAAGTACTTGCACCTGTTCATTCTTTAAGCCTTGCATCTCTTTATAATTATTCAATTGCTGTGTCAACTGAAATACTTCTGTGAAAGATTTTAAAATCGTTTTTTCATAATTGAGATAGGCTTCCCTGTGCGAAGCTTTACTGTGCATCAAGTCGGCTTTTAATGCTCTCCTATTCAACAAGGGCATCAGCAAGCCACCGGTTACGTTATACGCAATGGATGCAGGTTCAAATAGAAATGCCGCATTGAATGCTTGATAACCTAAGTTTCCGTTCAAGGTAAGAGCAGGATAAAAAGCGGCCTTCGCTGATTTGACATCTGCACGTTGCGCCCTGAGTTCATACTCCGCTGCTCTGATATCCGGCCTGTTGGCCAACATATCAGAAGGTATCCCTATCTCAGGCATTTTACTGATCTCTTCATAGTTGCTGAAGCTTGATCGAATCACAGGCATCGGATAGCGCCCCAATAAAAAATTAAGTTTGTTCTCTTCTAAAATGATCGATTGTTTTACTTCCAACGAAAGTGCTTTAGCATTCAATACCTGTGAAGAAATTAATTCTATAGCCAACTCGTTAGACTTACCGGTTGCCTTTTGTGCTTCTACTATTTCTAATGCATTTTCCTGCAATTGTATATTCTCTTTGATGATCAGAAGTTCCTGATCAAGCACCATCAGCCTGTAATAGGCGGAGCTGATCTCAGCGATCAAATCGGTAACCACCAGGTTTCGACCTTGCTCTCCTGCCAGGAATCTGGACAGCGCTGCTCGTTTTTTATTTTTCAATCGTCCCCATAAATCAATCTCCCAGGTAGAATAAACACCCGCGTAAAAATCCGGAACAGGATCCGGAAGTTTCTGCTTATCGCTTAGATGAGGAGAAAACTGCGTATCATAATTTCCGACTCCGTCAATCGTATACTCTGCATACCTTCGCTGTCCTGCTGAAAGGTTAAGTCCCAGGTTTGGCATACGGATCCCTTTGGTAAATTGTACTCCCGCTCTCGCCTGCATTACTTTTTGATGGGCGATCTTCACATCAAAATTATTCACCAATCCGGAATCGATCAATTCAATCAAAATCGTATCAGTAAAAAACGTTTTCCAATTTTCGACAGAGAGTGCCTGATCACGATTGATACTGTCTATAGCTACTTGCGTAGAGGTTTGATATCCTTTAGGAATTTTAATGCTCGTTTGTAACGCTCTTTCTTTTACGCTACAAGAACAAAATACTAGTAACGAGGCAATGATGATCGCTATTATCGCGGCTACAAAATAAGTCCTCATGAGGCGATTGTTTTAGAACGAATGGAAGCAAATATAAAATACAATCCCGGAATGATAAGCACCCCGAAAACTGTACCGAACAACATCCCTCCAGCGGCAGCTGAACCAATTGTTTTATTACCGATAGCACCGGCACCCGAAGCCAGCATCAACGGAATTAATCCTGCAGTGAAGGCGAACGAAGTCATCAGGATGGGACGCAAACGCGCTACTGCTCCATCTATGGAAGCCTGCAACACTGTTCTGCCTTCGGACTGTTTCAGAATGGCAAATTCCACGATAAGTATGGCATTCTTACCCAGCAATCCAATCAGCATGATCATAGCCACCTGCGCATAGATGTTGTTCTCCAATCCGAATACATAGAGAAACAAGAACGATCCGAAAATACCGATCGGCAAAAATAACAATACAGGAAGCGGCAATAGAAAGCTTTCGTATTGGGCAGTCAATAAAAGATAAACGAACAATAAACAAATGCCGAAAATATAAAATACCTGATCGCCTGAAATAATTTCTTCGCGTGTCATGCCTGACCATTCGTAATCATAACCTCTGGGAAGATGCGTTAAAGCCGTTTCTCTGATCGCGTCAATGGCATCGCCACTGCTATAGCCATCGGCAGCCTGTCCGTTCAACATGGAAGATACATACATATTGTAACGCGTCAATTGTTCCGGTCCGAAAATACGTTCTATACGGGTAAAGGAACTATAAGGTACCATTTCTCCATCCGCATTTTTAATGCGAAGATTCAACAAGTCATCCGGTTGTGACCGGTACTTCGGATCGGCTTGCACCATCACTTTGTACAATTGACCATAACGGATAAAATTTGTGGCATAGTAGCTACCGATCAATATTTGCAAATTCGATAAAGCCAGGTCAGCAGTGATTTTTTTCTTCGCCGCAATGTCCTGGTCAATATGAATCAGGTATTGCGGGAAAGAAGGATCAAAACTGGAGAAGACTTCTTTGATTTCAGGACGCATCTTCAAGGCCACTAAAAAATTATCTGTAACGTCAGCCGTCTCTTGTAAATTTCCTTTTCCCGTTTTATCCAGGATACGGAATTCAAATCCATTGGCATTACCAAAGCCTGGTACAGCGGGAGGAGGAAAGAATTGTATATCCGCATCCTTGATGTGACTCGTTTTTTCGAGGAGTGCATCAATGAGTTCATTGGCATCCCGGTCTCTGTCATGCCAGGGTTTTAAATTGATGGTACTCATACCAAAAGAAGAACCCACTCCTTCTGTCATCATGCTGTAACCGGAAAGACTGGAAATTGATTCTACTTCTGTAAACGTGCGTGTAATGCGATCGATTTCATCCATCACTGCTTCTGTTCTTTCCAATGTGGATCCTACCGGCGTGGTGACATTGACATATACTGTTCCCTGATCTTCTGTCGGAATAAAACCTGTTGGCAATATACTTCCCACACCAAATGCCAGGGCGATAAACACTAATAAGGTTCCTATGGTAATCATTTTCCGATTGACAATAATTCCCAGTACCTGTTTATACTTACCTGCAACCTGTTCGTAACGGTGGTTAAAAATATCGAAGAAGCGTTGCACTTTTGTTTTCTTCGCCTGTTCGTCAATAGGCTTGAGTAAGATCGCACACAAAGCCGGAGTCAGCGTCAGGGCATTTATGGCAGAGATCACAATGGCAATAGCCATGGTAACAGAAAACTGACGATAAAAAACGCCGACCGGTCCGGATAAGAAAGCAACCGGAATAAATACCGCGGACATCACCAAGGTAATCGCAAGAATAGCACCAGTGATTTCCTGCATGGCTTCTATGGAAGCAGATTTAGCATCCAGGTGTTTGTTGTGCATCTTGGCATGCACGGCTTCTACTACGACAATGGCATCATCGACCACAATACCAATAGCCAATACCAAAGCAAACAAGGTCAATAAATTAATAGAGAATCCGAACAGCTGCATGAAGGCAAATGTTCCAATCAACGATACCGGCACTGCCAGAATAGGAATCAAGGTAGAGCGTACATCTTGTATAAATAGAAATACAACAAGCGCTACCAAAATAAAAGCTTCGATCAATGTCTTGATGACTTCATGAATAGAAGCATCCAGGAACCGTGATACGTCATAACTGATCGTATAATCCATACCCGGAGGAAAAGTCTTCACTTTCATTTCAGCCAGACGCTTTTTTACATCTGCTATTACCTGACTCGCATTAGAACCTGGTCTTTGTTTCAATACAATGGCTGCGGAAGGACTGTTATTTTCTTTGGATAATACATCGTATTCCACCGAACCGAATTCCACATCCGCAATATCTTTCAAACGCAACATCTCACCGGTTGGAGTCACCTTGATGACAATGTTTTCATACTGTTCTTTTTGTGTGAGCTTTCCGGTGTACCGCAACACATATTGCATGGATTGAGATTTTCTTCCTGAACTCTCGCCGATCTTACCGGGAGCGGCTTCCAGGTTCTGTGCCCGTAAAGCTTCTACGACCTCTTCTGCAGAAAGTTCATAGGCATCCAGTCTTTGGGGCTTGAGCCAGATACGCATCGCATACTCTCTGTTTCCAAGAATGTCTGCAAAACCAACACCTTCTATTCTTTTCAACTCCGGCATCACATTGATGTCGGCATAATTGTAAATGAACTTCTCGTCAAAAGATTTATCGCTGCTCTTGAGGTTGATGTACAAAAGCATGCTGTTGATTTCTTTTTCCGTAGATACACCGGCCTTGATCACTTCCTCCGGCAATTCATCCAATACGGTAGCGACCCTGTTCTGCACGTTCACAGCCGCCTGATCAGGATCTGTGCCTACTTTGAAATAAATTTGAATGACACTCGTACCATCGTTTCCGGAAACAGAACTCATGTAAGTCATGCCAGGAACGCCATTGATGGCTCTTTCGAGTGGAGTCACTACCGCTTTGGAACACACTTCTGCATTTGCTCCGGTATACTTGGTAATGACCGATACAGCGGGAGGCGCTATATCAGGGTACTGTGTGACAGGCAATGTGAACATCGCCAGTAAACCCAACAGCACAATAAAAACAGAGATAACCAGCGACAGTATCGGTCGCTCGATAAATTTTCTAATCATACGAATGAAGTAACGGTGATTGTTAAGAAATGCTTATCGCTTTTAGAAAGCCGATAAATCCTGAATGATATCATTCATGGAAACAAATTTCGAAACAACCTTCATCCCGTCGCTTGCCGTCTGAGTGCCTTCGTATATAATTTTATCTGTAATGCCTATACCATTTGAAATCATAAAGAGATGCGGCACTCTGGCCAGGATCTCTACCTGACGCATTCTTGCTACTCCGTTTTCATCTATGACAAAAACAAATACACGGTCTTGAATTTCAAAAGTCGATTTTTGAGGAATCACCATCGCGTCCTTAAAATCTTTTTCTATCCGGATCTTACCGCTTGAACCGTGTTTCAATAATTTACTGGTATTTTTAAATCGTGCACGAAAAGCGATGTTGCCCGTCTTATCATCGATTTGACCATCCATTGTTTCAATCACACCAATGTCCTGATGTTGTTGTCCATTAGCCAATATCAATTTTACCTGTCTTTCGTCTTTATCCTTTCTGGTGAATTTAGACATGAAATCAAGGTATTCTTTTTCTGATACATCAAAGTAGGCATAGACTTCGTCGTTGTGAGACAAGTTGGTCAGCAAGGCTCCTTCTTCCAACAAACTTCCAATCTTCTGCGGAATACGGTTGATGGTACCGCTGAAAGGCGCTCTGATCGCAGTATAAGAAAGCATTTGCTTGGCATGAGCTTCCTGTGACAAGGCCTCGTCTACCTTCGCTTTCGCAGCCTGGTATTTATTCTTGGCAAATTCGTATTCAATGTTTGAAATGATTTTTTTATCAACCAATATTTTAGTACTGGCCATTTCAAGTTCCGCGCTTTTTGCCTCTGTACGTGCAATTCTCAAAAGCGCTCTGGCTTTTGAAAGTGCTTCTTCGTATTCACGGTCATTGATACTGAATAGCAATTGTCCTTCTTTTACAAAAGCACCTTCGTCTACATACACTTTTTCAAGATAGCCAGTCACCTTCGTACGCACATCTACATATTGCACGGCGCAAAGATCCGCGACATAATCTATATAAGTGTTGGTATCTACCAGTATGGGAGATGTAACAGGAAATGATTCTGCACTTTGCGCCACTTGTTTGTTGCTGCATGAATACATCAAAGTGGATAATACAAACAGGAATACAATACAGTATTTCATAATGGTATAATAGTTAATTAGTAATTCTTTATTCTAAATGAATATTAGGCAATATGCCAGGGAGGAGGACCCAGAATCTCTAAATACACATATAATACATTGCAACGACAAGCTATAGGATTTTTAACCGCCAGCTCCTTTATAAAAGGAGAAGCTTTCAAGCCTGCTGAAAAAATATCCGTACAAACAACTTCTAATTTTTCTATCTCCGCTTCAGATGAAATCTGATCATCCCATAGTTCGTAATGATCTTGCAAACTGATGAATTGCGCTACTTGTTGAAAGAGATAACTGCAATTGTTACGGAAAGCAAAAAACATCAGAAAATAGCATAGAAAGCTCAGGCTCCATATCTGGAACAGGAGCGAAAAGCTTCTATAAGATTTTGTTGTTCTCATTTAAATCCAATTTAACAAAAAAAAGGCAAATACAAGTATAAACATATTAAATATCTAAAATCAAGTGTAATTTTTAACATACATTTCAATAAATACATATATTAATACCAAAACAGGTTAAAAAGTAATAGTATAAAATCTTAAAATTGAATTTAAATAATGTTGAATAAATCCCCAGAAGCATCCATAAAATAAGAAAAGTCCAAACTTTTACCCCTAAAATGATGAAGAGAAATGAAAGGAACTGTTCTCTACCTGATATGAGTTTTTTCTAAATTTTAGAAAAAAAAAGGGTAAGCATTTGCTTACCCTTTTTTCAATCATTGATTGATTAATAAATACTAATAAACTTCAACGGCTGTTTTCGTATTGCCATCTACTCCTAACCAGGACAATTTAACGCCATAAGCACAAGTTGCGGTTGTAACGGGTTCACCATTGCTGTCAACACCATATTTAATAGTTACCGTTCTTGCCAAACCTTCAATATCCGCTTCACCTGATACAGGCACAAAGGCGCAGGTAGCAGAGATCCAGGTGATCGGATTATTATCTGGAATCACCGTGTAGAAAGTAGTTCCAAATCTTGTATTCCCCCATGCCGCAACGTGGTGTGTACCGTCTCCGTGTCCATCGACAGTGGTATCACCCATTGTTTTCACCGTGTATACACTTCCAAGCGTTTCGAAAGTAATCGTACGGGTTTTAGCGATGCTCCAGTTTCTTTGAGTACCGTTAGCAAACGTAATTTCCAAATTAGTAGCACGGATTTGACGTGTTCTGGTATCCAATGCCGTCATACCTGAGATGGATCCACCACTTGTATTTCTAATCTTCACGGTACCGTTTAATGTAATCGTTTTGCCATCAGATACACGAGTAGCTTTGTAGCTGCTGTATGTCAACGTGATGACAGCATTCTGATCGCTCCAATGTGTACCGGAAGTTAATTGAGCAGTGATACTGCCTGATCTTGTACGACCTCCTACGTTAGTAGTACCGTCATAATTGATGGTTATTTTCTTTTGAGAAGCTGCATTCGTTTCATCCACGCTAGCTCCTGTAATGATACCAGCAGATGTTCTTTGAGTAGAACTATTGGATGACATAACTGTTTCAGCATCTGTACTACCGGATTCAGCTTCATTTTGTGCTCTGGTATCATCAGAACCAGCTGTACTTTGGTTCTCACTTGTTGGCGTTACGTCGCCATCTGATGTTTTACAAGAAGTAAATGCCACACCTACGCAAAGGCATAGCATAGAAATTTTAAGAAATGTTTTTTTCATAAGATTGGAGTTGATGTCGTTTTCGTTAATGACCTTTTGTTCATTGTCCTTTACAACAACCAATCCAAATGCTTATTCGATGATTTTAGAGGATTTCAGAAAACACCCCGAAGAGAACATTACTCAACTTGAGTACTTTACCACGCAAAAAGTAGTGAATAGTCGCGCTTATACCCAATATAAAAACTGCTCTATGGTATTAATAGTCCTTCACCGATTCCGCTTTATTTCTTTCCTCCTCTAAGTATAAGGAGGCATTTGACAATTCAATGACAAATTCAGAACCATAACCTGGAAAAGATACCAAACGGATAGCACCATTCAATTTCTCTATAATGCCTTTCACGATATATAAACCGAGTCCAGTACCCATTGAATCTTCTGATGCACGATAGAACATATCAAAAATCTTTGAATGAAATTTTTCGTCAATTCCTCTTCCATTGTCTTTTACTTTGATCTCAACATGTGTAAAACAGTTTTTGACCTCCAATAAAATATACGGATTAGCTTGATCGATAGAGTGATAAAGAATAGAATTAGAAATCAAATTATTAAACAATGTCTTCAACCGTAAGGCATCAGAATAAAACACAATGGAGTCATCAGCCTTGATATCGAAATTGATTTCTGAAAAATTCTTGATGTGACTATACGAAAGAATAGATTCCTGAATAATTTCTTTAAAGTCAATTTTCTCATGTTGTACTTCAAGTCTTGCATTTCTGGAAAAGTCTGTTAAATCTTTAATGACATCGAGCAGCTTTCTCACGCTGGCATCAATCATATCCATGTAACTTAATTTAGCCTCCATGTCAGGTTCTAGTTTGGAAACAAGTACCATTCCTAAAATGGAAGCCAAGGGTGCTTTCAAATCGTGAGACGCACTATACACAAATCTATCCAGTTCCGAATTGATCAATTGTAGTTCTTTATACTGTTCTTCTATTTTCAATTCACTATTTTTCCTGCTGGTAATATCTCTATAATTGGTTATTACACTTTGGATATTGGGTTCATGAAGCAAATTAGCAGAATACCCATCTACCCATCTCCAGCTGCCATCTTTATGCAAAATTCTAAATTGTATATAAGCTATCGCTCCTTGCAATAAGGTCACTTCAGAGAATTGAGTGATTAAGTTTCCTACATCATCCGGATGAACAAGTTCATTGGTTGTTCTACCCAATAGTTCTTCCGGTTCATATCCTATGATACGTGAAGTCGAAGGACTGGCATAAGTTATTTTACCCTTTGCATCTGTTAGTGCAATGGCATCATTACTATTTTCTATAAGGGCTCTAAATTTCTTTTCTTTTTCCTCCAGATTCTTCTCATTCTCTTTCACTTCATGTATATAGGTATGAATCTGATTATTCATCCAAACAAAATTCATAATAAGTTGTCCCATTTCACTCTTTACATCAATGTAAGAGAAATGTACATTAGCGGAAAAATTACTTTTCACCACCGCCTCAATGGAATTTGATAACTCTCTTATGGGCCTTGTGAATGAATTGGAAAACAAAAAACTGAGTACTATACTCAAGATAGTAGAAAGTATAATAGCAGAAATAAAAAACTGTTTATTCTCTATACCAAGATTATCGTCATTATTCTCTGATATCTGAACAAAATGATTGGTAATAGTTTCGAACGCTTCATCATGTTTTTTCATTTTTTGTGCTAAACCACTTCCTTGATCCAGCCCCAACTCTTTATCTAGCATCACCCATCTATCAAAACAGGTTTTATACTGATCTAAAAATGACATTAAATTCCACCTTCCTTGTTCCGATAAATCGGTATCTGTTAAAATTTCTTCCCGCAATAAATTCGTGTTAAACGTATGCAATACGATGTAGCTTTCATCTTTGCGGAGTATATAATCCTTTTCATTTCTTCTTACGGTGAGCAGCAATACCATGTTAATAGAATCCTGATACGTCTCTACATCATGAATATGCTTCCTCATTTCACCCTCTAAACCGAAATCTCTAAATCCACGTTCATGTAACTTCCGAACAAAAAACTTATAGTCTTTTTGGTATTCTGTCAATTCTGCTTTTAACTCTATTATTTTTTCCCTGGGGATGATGTTCTTATTCTTTTCAGAAAGTATTTCTAATTCTATTTTTATTGTTTTAAACAACTCATCATTTTTCTGGAGGTATTTACTTTCTGAAGTTTTATAAAAAAAATTATTCTTAGCATCATTAAGTAAAAACTGCATCCTGATTTTACTAAGCAGTAAAATCTTTGATGAATTACTATGGATTATGTTTTTAAACTCAGAGCTTCTTTCTCTTGCCTGATAAATGGAATAGCAATAAACAGATACTATAGTAGTGATAAGTGTAAAGACACTAAATATTAACAACAGTTTTGTTCTCAGCGTGTGAAAAACTCCAGGCCCCATATCTACTTTCATTTGGTAGATCGTACGTTTATTGGGCTTAGTTGGATGAACACGCATCGCTAATTAACAATTATTTAACATAGTAAAATCAGTGCAAAACCTCCATTTTACTATAGTTGATTTATTAACAATAGCTTAACTCCCTATAATTTGAAAACACGGCTTATCTTTCTAACTAAGAGTCTAATCTACTTCCAGGATGAAAGCAATCAAATGGACAGGCGTAATACTGATAGTTCTGACATTGATCTATATATCGGGGGCACATCCTGCACATTTAGTCGTCAATACTATTCCAGTTTCATTCCCTGCTATTCCATTACAAAAATTGGAACAAAAGATCATCGAAGAGGAACGTCAAATAAAAGAATTAAAGACCGGTAATGAAGCCAAAATTATTTGGTTCGATTCCATTCATAAAACAAAAACCGCCTATGCTATTGTGTACTTGCATGGATTTTCAGCTTCACAAGCTGAAGGCTATCCTGTGCATCATAACCTTGCTGTTCGATACGGCTGCAATTTATTTCTCTCCAGATTGTATGCTCATGGATTAAAGGAGGAAGAACCTCTATTGTCTTTGACCGCAGAGAAATTGATTACTTCTGCCAAGGAGGCCATCGCAGTGGGAAAACAAATCGGTGAAAAAGTAATAGTGATGTCTACTTCAACAGGTGGAACATTATCCCTGTTATTAGCAGGAGCAGATCCCGATATTGCCGGTCTGATACTATACTCTCCGAATGTTGACGTGTACGATAGTAAATCTTTCTTACTCACCCAACCGTGGGGATTGCAATTGGCCAGGACAGTTATCGGAAGCAAATATTACACCTTTCACGCACCCGATGCCGCACAGCAATATTGGAACACAAAATATAGAATCGAGGCATTGATTGAACTAAAACGCTTGCTGAATGCCTCTATGAATAAGCATACGTTCCAAACCATTCATCAACCCGTCTTCATGGGATACTATTACAAAGATAAATTGCATCAAGACGATGTAGTATCTATACCTCGTATGTTAGACATGTACGATCAATTGGGGACAGAGCCTGCTCTAAAACGAAAAGCGGCCTTCCCTGATGCTGGTTTTCATGTTATTGCTTCGTCTTACTGGACTAAAAATACACTCGCTGTTCAAGAAGAAACAGCCGCATTTCTAGAGCAAGTAATGAAACTAATACCTGTAAAATCAAACACGTTATGTCCATAGCCCTTATACTCGCCGCAGGTAAAGGAACACGCATGCGTTCTCTTCTACCCAAACCACTTGTTCCTTTTCATGGAGAACCTATTGTCTCGCACATCGTGAATAGTTTTACCGAAGCCGGAACTTCAAACATTTTCTTAATCGTTGGACACGAAGCGGAATTGGTAAAGCATGTTATAGGCAATAAAGTCCAATACATCGATCAGCCGGAACAAAAAGGAACCGCTCATGCCGTGATACAGGCAGAAGAAATCATCGACTGGAAAAACAAAAATGTCTTTGTCTTTGTAGGTGATAGCCCACTCATCAGTGCGGATACCATATCCTGGTTAGAAGAACACCATAAACTGACACAGGCAAGCTGCACATTCCTCACCGCCGATTTTCCGATCGATCTCCCTTATGCCAGAGTATTGAAAAATAAAGCAGGTGTACTCATCGGTTGCATCGAAGAAAAAAACGCAACAACAGAACAACTCAACATTCGAGAACTGCTTTCTTCTCATTTCATTTTCAAAGGAGAAGATTTATTCTCAAACCTTCATGAGATTAAAGCAGATAAAGACAATGGTGAGTTTTACCTCACAGATATCATTGCACTTTTGCTTCGCAAAGGCAAACGCGTAGAAGCATTGAAAATAGACGACTACCAGGAACTGGTCGGATTAAATACACCGGAAGACATTCAGTGGGCAGAACAATTTGTCCTTTCACCAAAAAACAATCAGCCATGCAAACATTAGAAGAACAACTGGAAATTGCCCGTGATCACTTCATCACTCACTTCGGTGAAGTGCCTACATTTATAGCACACGCTCCCGGTAGGATCAACCTCATTGGTGAACACACCGATTATAACCTGGGACTTTCTTTACCCTGTGCCATCAACAGATGGATAACGGTAAGTTTAAAACCACGACATGACAAAAGAGTTCATGTCGTCAGTGAAGACTTTCATGGAGAAATGCAGTTTGAACTGGGAGAAGCTTTTAAACCCCGGGCATCATGGCAACATTATATTTATGGTTGTCTCACGTTGTTTCAAAAAACAACAGCGCTACACACCGGTTTTCAAGCCGTCATCTCCGGCAATGTACCTATTGGTTCGGGAGTATCTTCTTCTGCCGCATTGGAAGTAGCTTTTATGAATGCATTAAATCATATCGTAGGCGACCCGCTCGATCCGATGACTCTGATTAAATTATGCCAGCAAACAGAACATCAATACCTCAATGTTAAAAGTGGCTTACTGGATCAATATGCTTCTCAGTTTTCAATTACCGATAAAGCGATGATCCTTGATTTCAGAAGTTTGTCGCATCAATACATTACAGCGGATACAGTAGATCACCTATGGGTACTGTGCGACAGCAACGTGCAACGTACTTTGTCAGGAAGCAAATACTCTGAAAGAGTTCGTGAAACACACAATGGGTTTCTCACCTTGCAGGAGCAATTTCCTGAATTGAAAACGATAAGAGATGTAGAAGAACAACATCTTCCATTCCTTGACCATACCCTACAACAAAAAAGAATCCGACACTACCTTTCAGAAAATAAAAGAGTACTGGATACGGTGAAGGCTTTATCGGAAAACGACATCAATACAGTCGGCCGGCTGATCACCGCCTCTCACCGGTCATTACGATACGATTACGAAGTCAGTTGTCCTGAGTTGGACTACCTGGTGGAAGAGGCACTTGCATCAGGCTTTTGTTTGGGCAGCCGCATGATGGGTGGAGGGTTTGGAGGATGCACCATCAATCTTGTGCACAAAGATAAGATAGAAGAGTTTACCGATATGATGGAAAGCTCTTACTTTAAGCAGTTCAACAAAGAAACCGCAATCAATTGTTACCAAACCGTAGACGGAGCAGGAGTTTCCCCTGTAGCAAAAAATGTTTCACATCGTTTTTGAGGATTTTCACGGAACTGAAAAAATAAAACTGATCAATACACGATCGGGAGAATTTCTTTCGGTGATACCGGCTTATGGAGGAAACATCAACGAACTGATCCTCTACAAAAACAATGAACTTCATTCCCTGATTGCAGGTGATAGCAATACGGAAGAATTATCAGGCAGGCATCAGAATGCTTACCGTGGTGCGAAGCTCAGTCCTTTTCCCAACAGAATCAAAGAAGGCTCTTATGTCTTTAATGGAACACGTTATACCCTCCCCAAGAATGACAATATACATGCGCTGCATGGTTTGGTATGGAACGTTCCTTTTTTGATCAAAGAAAAAAAGACCACAGCACATGATGCCAAATTGGTTTTATCCTGGCACTATCAAAAAGCTAATCCGGGATTCCCTTTTGATTACACGATAGAAATTGAATATACTTTAGAGGAAGGTCAATTCAGTTGTCAAACGAACATCACGAACAATTCGCCTATAGCCATTCCTATAGGTGACGGATGGCATCCTTATCTTTCTACTGGGTCTCCTATTAATGAACTCAAACTAAAACTACCTTCTGTTAAGAAAATAGAAACGAATCAATCCTTGATTCCAACAGGTCGCTATATTCGCGATACCTCTTTTGCTTCGGCAGCCTTCATACAAGATAGTTTACTGGACGATTGCTTCGAACTGGAGCCTATTGAACGTATTGTTGAAACACTATTGATCGATGAACGCAAAAATCTAACGCTCATTCTCTGGCAAAAAGTCAGCGCGCACGGTTACAACTTTGTGCATGTATATACTCCACCCAACCGTCAATCCATCGCCATCGAGCCTACTTCCTGTGCACCCGATGCCTTCAATAACAAAAATGGATTGATGGTATTAGATCCCATGGAGTCTGTGGAATTGGTGTTTGGTATTCGGCTGGAATAAAAACAGAGCGGAGAATCAATCCTGTTTCTCCACTCTGTTTTTTCGCTCTATTATTTCTTCCCTATTTCGAAACAACAATCGTTTTCGCATTAATGAATTTCAAATTGGGATAAATTTTATTATTGATCTCCACAAATAATTCAGAAGGTTTCGCGTCTGATAGTATATTCTTTACGGGTTGATTCTCTAAATGCTTTCTCAGCTCTTCGGCGTTGTTTCCTGCAAACAACGCGTTCATTCCATTGAATGAATTATTTTCTATTTTTACAGTTCCTTTCGCAAGATCGTCTTTATAAGCAGCATTCTTTACTTTGAAAATCGTAGTAAAACCAGACACCACGGAATTACTGATAGAGACTTGACAGTCCGGCCCAATTTGAAGCGCTTCTGAGCAAAAAGAAGTTTTGTTATTGCCATTGAGATCGTATTGAATCAAAGTAAAATTATACGCCTCTACCTTTGTTATTCTTTTGTTGGCATCAAAACCTTTTTTATCCGCATTATAGCTGTCCACTTCAAAACAACGTGATCCGGAGAAGTCTCCAATCAGGGGATTTCGGAAAGAGATGCCTTCCTGTACTTTCCCCTGGTAACCGTAATTAAAATCAAAATCATCGTCGCTGCATTTGTAGGAAATAATATTCCTGGGTTCTACCGATCCACCGTACAACTCAAAGGAATCATCATTGGAATAACTGACTTGTACATGATCAATGAGCGTATGTTTCCCAACAGCGGCCAATGTCAGACCATTAAATTCTTCATCGATTTTTATTTTATTGCCGGAGTACTCGATTCGCACGTAACGAATAATGCCAGAATTGTCATCGTCATTGTCGCCGCCGTACTGCGTATATTTAGTATCCAATCCCCAATCGATGGCGTTCACACCGCCAATATGGTTGGTCATGGCATTACCGATCAAAATAATTCCACCCCAGTCACCGGACTTTCTTTCTCCAACAGATTTGTTAGACGTAAAAACGATTGGATCTCTTTCTGTCCCTGCCGCTATAAGCTTAGAGCCTTTGGTAATCACCAAAGTACCACATGTCTCAGACTCCCCTCTGATCACTGTCCCTGCTTCAATCGTTAAAACAGCTTTGTTGGTCACATAAACAGCACCTGATAAAAGGTACGTATTCTTATTGGTCAGTGTAAGGTCTTTATCTATGATACGAGGTATTACCGAACTGTGAGTCATGTAATGATTGCCATTGGGTGAAAAACTTGTCCAGTTCTTCGTCCAGTCCTGCTCTCCGATCGCACCTCTATAGCCATTCATATCAGACTGCTGAGCCCTTGAAGTGCTTAGTGCAAAAATAAATATCAATAAGTAATAGCTGGTTTTCATTTTCTATAGCATTAAGGTTGTATCAATTGTCTTTACCGAGCAATAATTTTCTGATCATTTCTTCATACAATAAAATGGACCAGATGATATTATCGCTGTCTGCATAAGCGATAAAATTATCCAGCGTCACGCTAAAAGCCTGATTCAATTGTTCGGTGGCTTTGGCTTCTTTTTCAATCAATGATTTATTCTCGGAATTTTCCGGAACACCCAATACACTGAGTGTAACGCCAGGCTTGTTGGAAAGCGCTGTGTAGGGCAATAGATAAGTAATGACTTTAAATCGATCTTTATAGATGGCGATCAATTCTCCTTTGTTTTTACTTTTCAAATCAGACATCGTGTGAAATTTATCGACACTGGCATCTGCATTGACCAATACAATCTCTTTGCTATTTTTTGAATTTTGTGCTTGTACTTCCAGTCCCCCCGACAGTAAGCATAAAAGCGTCATGCTAAATAATAACTTCTTCATTATCCTCTTTTTCGTACAAATGAAATGAAATTAATTTGTCGAAAGCCGAAATGTAAATTATCAAATTGTAATGATTTGGAAGTGTATATTAAAACAACCGCTCTTGTTGCAACATCTATGAATAAAAAATGCCGGCACAATTTCTTGTGCCGGCATCACTAAACAATTAGGTCTAGCAAAAAATTACTTGTATTCTACAACAACATCGTTCAACTGTCCGGTAAATGCAAAAGGCGTTTTGTAAGAAGACGAAACAGCTGTACCAACATCACGGCCTACTTCCAATCCTTCATAGCCACTGCTGATCGTGCTAATCGTGCCCAGGTCTTTCGTGCCCACTTGTTCACCGTTGATGTACAGCGTGACAGCTTTATTCTTTCCTTCGTTGCTATACGTTACATCTGCTTTAAGACTTACTTTTCCTGAAGGAATATCTTTAGTAGATTTCACTTCAATCAATTTCCCATCGGCATTATAAGCGAATGCTAACTTTTTATCTTTTACATACAAACTTATTCCACCCAATGTATTTCCGAAGGAGAACAACACACCTTGAGCACCTGTTTTTGTCACATCTGCACTGGCTGTGATCGTATATGAATCGTTGTAAAACTTAAACGTGTTATTTCGGGTAAAATAATTATTGC
>JAQBNS010000030.1 GCA_028288405.1 Chitinophagaceae bacterium | reverse complement strand
TCCCGCTGAAAAAGCGGGAAGAGCTCAGACAATGGCTCAATCCCTCACGCGAGATCCTTTCACTTGCGTGAGGGATTGCAGCGGAAAGCCCACAGCGAGCCTAAAGGCTTGCTCATGCTGACAAGTATGATCCGAGCGAGGACTTGTAGCGGATAGCCCGGCCCGAAGGGACACGCCCAAATCAGTAGTGAGTATAGAGCAAGAGTCATGAATCTTTACTCCATACTCGCGCTCATACTCCATACTTTCTTCCCAATACAAAATTCAGCAGAAAACATTATCTTGCCTCTCTAAAAATAGAATAACATGTCTTCACAAAAACAATTCCTCGGCATCATTCCAGCACGTTACGGCTCTTCCAGATTAGAAGGTAAACCCTTACTCGACATCGTCGGCAAGACCATGATCCGACGTGTTTACGAACGCTGTGCGGAAGTATTTACAGACTTGTATGTTGCCACAGACGACGAGCGCATTGCAGCGGAAGTTCGCTCCTTTGGAGGTAAAGTAGTGATGACAGCCATCGATCATGCCAACGGTACATCCCGTTGCCTCGAAGCGGCTGAAAAAGTTTTTCAACTGGAAGGCAAAAAGTACGACGCGATCATTAATATACAAGGTGATGAACCCTTGGTCGATCCTGCTCAATTAAAGGATATTGTCAGATGTTTCAACGACGATCAGGCAGAAATGGCAACGTTGGTCATTCCTGTTACCGATCCTGCGGATCTGGAGAATGAAAGCGAAGTTTTTGTGACACTTGATAAAAATTATAATGCACTGTATTTCAGTCGTTCCGTTATTCCATTTGTAAGAGGAGCGGCACGCAAAGACTGGCTACAGCATGCTCGTATATACAAGCATTTGGGTCTATACGGCTATACGCTGCAGGCATTAAAGGATTTCTCGGCATTGCCGGTTTCATTTTTAGAGAAAACAGAATCACTCGAACAAAACCGCTGGATAGAAGAAGGTCATAAAGTTAAAATAGGTATTACACAACACGATAGCATTCCTGTTGATACGGCGGAGGACTTAGAGAAAGTGCGTAGGATAGTTGAAAAGCAAGAGAAAATTTAGGGACGAGTTAGGAGCTAGGAGAGACGATACATATTTTTCCTTGCTCCTAGCTCGTTCCTCCTAGCTCTATAAATGCAAGCATCGTTTCCTCCTAAAAGTTTGGTGTTTTTGTAGGAAAACCCTATTTTAGCACCTTCATTAAGCAAACCATGACAAAGAAAATTGTTAAAGTAGGAGATATTCAGACCGGTTCTGATGAACTGTTTTTGATCTCCGGTCCATGTGTGATCGAAGACGAAAGCATTATGATGAAGACCGCAGAGAAATTGAAAGAAGTTTCTGAACGTCTGAAAATCAAAATTATTTATAAATCATCCTTTACTAAGGATAACCGCAGTTCATTGGATTATTACAACGGTCCGGGTCTTGACGAAGGACTGAAACTGTTGCAAAAAATCAAAACACAATTCGGTTTCCCTATTTTGTCTGATATACATTATCCTTCGCAAGCGAAAGCGGCAGGTGAAGTATTGGACGTGATTCAAATTCCTGCCTACTTGTGTATGCAGTCTGAATTGTTGGTAGAATCAGCAAAGACAGGCAAAGTCATCAACATCAAACACGGTCAGTTTTTGGCTCCGGAAAACATGATTTATCCGGCCAAGAAATGTGAAGCGACTGGAAACAGCAACATCATTTTGACAGAACGTGGTTATACTTTTGGATACAACGACCTTGTTGTAGATCCGCGTAGCTTCTTCCATTTAAACCAAACAGGATATCCTGTGGTATTTGATATTACACACTGCGTACGTAAATACGGTATCCCTAGCTCTGATCCTAAAGGTGGCACAAGAAACGTGATGCCAACGATCGCTCGTGCCGGTGTAGCAGCAGGTGTTGACGGTGTATTCATTGAAACTCATCCTGAACCGGCTAAAGCGTTATGCGACGCGGCAAGTCAGTTGTGTGTTTATGATCTCGAAGAATTTTTGAAACCGTTGATCGAAATTCATAATTTAGAAGTACAATACAGAAATAAGAATTAACAAGCCCCACATGGAATTATACTTAGACTCAGCAGACTTAAATGAAATTCAGGAAGCCTTCAAAATAGGTTTCATCACTGGTCTCACTACTACTCCTACGTTCATGCACCGTCATGGCGTTACGGACATCGATTCATTGATTCTGCAATTAGCAGCTATCGTACCGGTTCTTCAAGTTGAAGCATTAGGTAAGACGTCTGAAGAAATTGTTGCAGAAGCGCACCGTCAGGTGAAAATGGGATTGGATCCTAAGAAAACAGTATTCAAAATTCCTGTATCCTTGGAAGGTTTGAAAGCTTGTCGCCAATTGGTAAACGAAGGTATGATGGTCAACGTTCACTTGGTGTACACGATCCAACAAGCTTACATGGCGATGCAAGCAGGTGCTACTTATGTATGTCCTCTTGTAGGTCGTTTGCAAGATCAAGGTACTGATGCTTTGTCATTGGTAAGAGATTGCGTAGACGCTGTAAACCTTTACGGTTACAATACAAAAATCATGTTCTCTTCTGTACGTTACGCAGAACACGTTCGTAACGCACTGGATGCCGGTGTTCACACGATCACTGTGCCGTGGAAGATCATGAAAGCATTGACTGAAAACAACTTCACGAAATTAGGTACGGATCAGTTCTTCGAACACACGCGTTTGATGACCGTAAAAGTGAAAGAGGCAATCAATAATGTAAATCCATTGGTTCCAATTACTACTTCTATTACTGATGCATTGGTTAAATTGACAGAGTATGGTTTTGGTTGTGTGACGGTAACAGACGCTGCTGGTAAAGCAGTAGGCGTGTTTACAGACGGTACATTGCGTCGTTTGCTACAAGAGCAAGGCAAAGATGTATTGAATAAGAAATTGTCTGACTTGTCATTCAATGCTCCTTTCTCTGTAGAGTCTAGCGATCTATTGAACGTAGCTTCTAAATTGTTCAACCAACACCAGGTAGATACGTTGGTAGTCACTGAAAACGGTAAGCCTGTCGGCATGCTGGACATTCAGAATTTGAACGAAGATTAATCGATGAACGATATCATATCATCATATCAACAACAAGGAGGCGTTTTTATAACGCCTCCTTCTGTTTTAATTGAAAAATTAAGTAAAGTGAAAGCTTTACTGTTCGATTGGGACGGTGTGTTCAACGATGGGCGCAAAACACAAACCAGCGGCAGTGGGTTTTCCGAAGTGGATTCTATGGCTCTGAACATGCTGCGTTTCAGTTTGTGGTTGATACAAACCAATAAACAACGTGTACCCAGCGCCATCATTACCGGCGAAACGAATCCATCGGCTTTTGCCTTTGCACGCAGAGAAGGTTTTGATTCGGTCTATTATCAAATGAAGGACAAGACAAAGTCTTTGCATCATTTTTGTGAAAAGAACAATTTACAAAAGCATGAAGTGGCTTTCTTTTTTGACGACATCCTGGATTTGTCATTAGCCAAGCAAGTAGGCATACGCATGCTGATGAAACGCAGCAATGGCATTGGCTTCAACCAATATGTAGCGGAAAAGAATTATGCGGATTACGCTACCGCCGGAGACGGCGGTCAATACGGCATCAGAGAAGCCAGTGAATTATGGATGTCACTGAATGGGACTTTACCTGAAGTGATTGAAAAACGTATGGAGTTTACTGGAGTCTACGCTGAATTTATTGCTCAACGCAATAGCGTGACGACTGATTTTTTTCAGTTGAAGGGTGAGGAGATATTGCCGGTTACGGTAGATTAATAGTTGTTAGTAAATAGACGTTAGTCGTTAGAGATTCCAACACCCGTTGGCGCCAGTTTCAACTGGTGTCTAAAATGACATAGAGCTTAAGCTCGGGAATCGTATAAAAATGGCAGCTGTAATTAAACAAAGCCCGCGCCAATGCGCTAAGACATAATAGGCACAAGCAAATGCTTGCGCCAACAAGTTTTATAAAAAAAACAAAAGGCAGTGAGTTACTCACTGCCTTTTGTTTTTTTTAATCAAGCTATTGTTATTACGGTGTTGTCACCGTATTGCCGGCAAGAATAACGGCAGTTTGTGCCAGGGCACGACCATTCAACGTAGCACCGGTTTGAAGGGTAATGCCTGTTTTAGAAAGGATGATTCCTTTGAACTTAGCAGTTGTTCCAATGGTGACAGTGCCGGCTACTTGCCAGAAAATATTTTTTGCCTGTGCTCCTCCGATCAATGTAATGTTCACCGCTGAAGCAAGGGATAGATTTCCTGACACCTGGAAGATCCAGATATCATTAGCTCCGCCGGAGATGGTAAAGTTAGTCGGTGCGGTTACATTGGTGGTCCATTTGTAAAGACCAGGAGTCAGTGTTTTTCCTCCCAGGTTTCCGTTATTCAAAGCAAGGAAATCAGGAGTAGGTCTTCCTGCTGCATCGTTGTAAGCAGTATTCATGTCGCCTATAGCCGTAGTTAGGTTGATAGGAGTAGGAGCAGCCATATCCGCTGCAAATACTTTCCCTGTTACCTGACTGGAAGTCGCATAACCCGTTGCATCGGTCAGTGACAATCCTGTAATGTAAGAAGTCGCTGCAGGGCTCAAGCCAAGGTCGCCTGTGATGTTTGACGTGGGACCGTTGTTAATAGCTGTTTTGGCAAGGATTACATAATCGCCTGCTGTACCCAGTTCTACTGTATTAAGCGTTGAGGTTGCGCTGCCTGCAGTAAAGCTGTATTCCGAATCAGCAAGCATTGCTTTTCCCGCATCGCTTTTCACACCAGTGGTAACCATAACTGTATAAACCAGTCCTGCTGTAAACAGTGCTGTGGGCGTAAAGCTTGCTGTAGTACCTGAGCTGTTTACGGTACCTGCAACAATGCTTGTGCCTTGTTTCACGATAAGGGTAGAGGTATTAAGTGTCAATGCATCCATTTCTTGACTGAATACAACAACAATGACTTTGTTGCGTGCAACACTTGAAGCATTGTTAGACGGGCTGGTAGCAATAACCAAAGGTGCAGCGTCTGAACCGGGAGAAGGATTTTCGTCCTCTTTCTTGCAACCCGCGACAAGCATAATAGACAGCAGCGCTAACATAGCCGGAACTTTTGTGAATCTTGCAAACCCGTTGAATAGCTGCGGCAGTGGTTTGAAAAGCAGATTGATATATCCAGTCTTAACAGTGCCGGTAGTGTTAACTTTTTTGAGATCCATGATTTTAGATTTAGGTTTGATTAATAAAGATGAAGCTATATACAGCTGTATGACACATTCGTGAACAGTTCTAAACTATGCTTGACTATCATTTGCAGCGCAGATAGACCATGTATTAGATAATATTATATATCGCATGATGTAGATGTGATTGCAAAAAATAGCACAGAGCTTTTTAAAGAAAGGTAGAACGCATGTTCCTATACCTAGGCAATAATGTGTCCTCTATTTGATTTACCTTGATTTGATTTTTTTAAATCCTGGTTATGCCTGATCTAGGCTTTGTTCGCACTATTGTTGCTGTCTTTTATTTTCTATTCATGTAAGACAATCATTTATTGCAGGTTTTCTGGGGAGCAATTGCCTGTTAATGGGGATATCCCAAATTGCATTGTAAGATCTGGTGAATATTATGCCATTGCATAGGCGTCCCGCCGGGATTACTTGAATGAGGAAAGCATTGTCTATTTATCGCAAAGAGAAAAGACATAATATGATTCTCTTTTTTATTTGGGTGTGAGGGATAAAAATATTCTTAAGCTCGTAAGTAATTTATCTTTAGATGTTATAGAATCCCGCATCAGGATGCTATACTCGGACAGGGCCACAGCGACGCTGCGCCAGCATTTTTTTACTAACAACTAACGTCTAACAACTATTCCTCCAAAACAAACGCCGAAAAAATGCAAGTGATTGTCGCACAGATCGCGATGATGCCTAGTAAGTCGAAGTTAACAATCAAATGATTTTCCGTGTACAACAACCAGCCCGATAATACCGTTGCTACGCTCGATGCCATCAGTTGTATAGAGTTATTGATGGTCACGTAACGGCCTCTGTTTTCATGCGGCATGAGAGAGTTTAAGTAAGCTACACCGGACACATTCCTCGCAGTCGACATGCCAAAAAAGAAAGTCGTCACCAGCAAAATAATGATGCGGCTGTCGAAGGGAGATAGTGTGAGCAATATGACAGGAACAATGGAAATGAAATTGATGATCAGAAAAGTGTTTTGTCTTCCGTATCGATCGATCAAAAATCCGATAAAGAGATTCACCATTAAGGCTGCCAGACCTCCGCAAAAGAAAATAAAGGAAACGTCGCTGTTCGTGAAGCTGAGGTTCGTCATCACAAAGGTGCTGAGGTAAGGAAGGATGGTGGCACCTCCTGCAAAGGTAAGCATGGACATGAATAACACAGGCCAGATGAACTTGGGATTATTGATGAAGTGCCAAAGTTTTTTTCGCTCTTTCTTTTTTATGGGAGCACTAATGGCAGGCATGTACAGCACGCACAGTAGAAGCACGGCAAGATTAATGGTAAGCATACCGGCAAAAGGAATTCTCCAACTATAGGTTTCTGCTATGAATAATGCCATAGGAATACCTACTATCGCAGCCATCGCATTAGAGATCATGATAGCACTGGTGTTTCTTCCGAGTTTTGTCATAGGGAAAAGATCACCCAAATAAATCATCACCAAAGAGGAAATCACACCACCGAATGCACCGGTGAGAATACGTGATAACACAATCCATATAAAAGAATCTGATAAGACGAAAGATACATTGCCGATCATGAATACCACCAAAGCAAAAATCAAGATGTGTTTTCTGGGATAAGTATCAATGAAGAAAGAAGATAGAAATCCCATGATCGCAGCGCTGACGGTGTATACAGCAATGAGTATACCATACTCTGCCGTTCCGATTTGCAGATCAGACATGATTTTTGGACCTAAAGGCAAAATTAAAATATAATCAATCGCAAAAATAAATTGCAATGAAGCCAGTATCGCGATCAATAAGACACCTCTTTTTTTAGAGAAGACGATGCGTGGAGATTCTTTTAAAGTAGAGTCTTTCATTTGGATAGCGGTAAAAATATAATTCTTTACTCCGTTTTTTTGACTTCAATAAAATTGACAGTAGCGGCATCTATTGACAAGATAGCTTTAGGCGAATCTTCTTTGTCGTATAGATCATAAATTCCAAAATTTTCTAACTGTGCGGTGAAGGCTCCCGTTTCGTCGGTTTGTATCGTTTGCATATGTTTGCTAATTCTGTTTTTGCAGTATAGGGTAGCATTGGGTACGCCGGTTGCCATGCTATCAGCGGAGTGAAACATACCGGGTACAGATTTCAAGGTAAGTGTATCTACCATGTTTACGGTGATATACGTAATACCGGAATTTTCTCTTGCGTCTTCGTCTTTATTGAAAAGCGCATAGCCCTGCCAATTGTTTTTCTTGAAATAGAGCAGGGCAGTGGTATCAGAATTGATTTGACATAAAAAAGAACCGGATGAATCGGCTTGATAACTCATGATGCTATCTGAGGAGTAATCCAATAGTTTTACTTCGCAATTGCGGAGTAAAGTAGACTGTTGTACTACTTTTGCTTTTACATAACGTTGATGCGTACGGGAAATAGCAATGCTTTTTCTGACATGTGCCTGTTCTCTGTTGTTTTCAATAAACTCTGTACTCTTCATGGCATAGCCACTCTTGTAAATTTTGATGCTGTAGTTTTTACCCGGAATTAAGTCACATAAGACGTGTCCATTTTTATCGCTGTTCAATATGTATTTAACTTCTCCTGTTTCCTGTTCAGATACTTTGACAATGCATTTAGAGAGTGGCTTATAATTCAGTTGATCACTGATGTCCAGGTCTAATGCGATTCTGTATATTTTTACCGTATAAATGTCATCGTTTCCTGTGCGATTGCTCGAAAATAAACCGGTAGGTTCTGTATCAGAAAGTACTAGAGAAAAGTCGTCAAATGCACTGTTGACTGGATATCCGAGATTAGTTAGATAATTACCCAGACTATCCGAGCGATAGGCAAAAATATCTAATCCTCCCATACCGGTATGTCCGTTGGAGGCAAAATACAACACGCCTTCTTTCGATTGAAAGGGATACATTTCATTGCCGCTGGTATTGACGGGCGCTCCAAGATTAATGGGTGTTGACCATTGCCCTTCAGTGAAACTTACACGGTATATATCTGTTCCTCCAAGTCCTTCGGGTAGATTGGATACAAAATATAAGGTGCTGCGCTGCTCATCGAAGATGGGATGTCCATAAGAGAACTGAGGATTGGTAAAAGGTAAAGCAGCAGGCTTACTCCATTCTTTGCTTTTAGTAAGGTATTCGGAATACAACAACGTCAACTTGCCATTTTCAAATAGCTCATCGGTATTGGAACAATAAATGGCTTTGGTCCCATTGGCCCAAAAGGTAACCGGTCCATCGTGTTTGGAAGGATGATTCAGTGCGTTGAATGTTGTAATGTGATGATTTGTTGCTGTACTGGTGAACAGATGAGACAATGCCTGATCATTGGTTGATTCTACATGTTTGATGACGCCATCACTTGGTCTGGATGAACAAAATACGATTTCATTTTTGTAATACGCCGGTGCATAATCTGAAAAGCTGGAATTGGCAAAATAAGGCTGAATGCTGTATTGCAGAGAGTCTTTGTAAAAAGAGGGATACTGAGATGTTTCTTTAAGCAATAGAGCGGCTCTTTCATCTGCTGGATTTTGTACAAGGTATTCTTTTACTTGTTCATTGGCTTCTGAAATTTTACCATTCATGATCAGTACTTCTACAAAATCTAATTGGCAGTATGCCGGTATACTGTTGTTATTGCTCGAAAATGCTCTTCTATACCAACTTTCAGATTCTGTTGTCCGATACAATTGTTTTAAAGAATTAGCCAGTGCAATTTTCGCTTTTAACGGTTCATCTTTATGTGCTAAATAGCTACTGTAAAGTTTTGCGGCTTCTTCGTAATTTTTCTTCTTGTAAAAGAAATTCGCTTTTCTTAAATCACTTTTGCCCAAAAATGAAACGGTATAATTTTGCGCATGAGCATTGATGCATAGCGAAGCGAGTATGCTCAATAGGCAAAAATAAGTTCCGTATCGGATCAATCTCATGAAGTCTAAGACAAGGGTAAGTGAACAGTAAACGTAGAACCTTCGCCGGCTTTACTTTGCAGGGATATGGTACCTCCCAGCTTAATGATGTTTTGTTTTACAATATACAAACCTAATCCGGTGCCGTTTGAGTCTAGAGAGTTTCTGAAGAACGAGGTGAAAACTTTTTCATGAAAAGCTTCATCTATTCCTACACCATTGTCTTTGAAAGAAATTTCAAACATGTTGTCAGAAATTTGAGTAGAAATGTGTAAGGTTCGCTTCTCTTTGGTTTTATCTGAATATTTAATAGAATTCTCTATCAGGTTTTGTACGATAGAGTGAAATAAAGTATTGTCTGTGCGTATTTCAAGATGAGGCACGAGGTTTTGTGTAATGACCATTTTCTCATATCCTTCAATGTTTTTCAGCTCCCGTAATATTTCCTCTATCACGGCATTTGTGTGAAC
Source organism: Chitinophagaceae bacterium (assembly GCA_028288405.1). GTDB lineage: Bacteria > Bacteroidota > Bacteroidia > Cytophagales > Cytophagaceae > JACMQM01. The sequence goes on along the minus strand of JAQBNS010000030.1, from coordinate 52,181 downwards.
AGGGAAAATGGTTAACTGAGATTTGGAATCTTTTGCCAACAGTAGCATTTCAGTTACTAAGTTGTCAAGTTTAACCGAACTGTTATTGATCAGTTTGAATAGTTCTAATGCCTCTTTGTCTTCCACACTGATCGCTGCTAAAGCACTTAGGGCAGTAATGGATTTCAGAGGGCCTTTAATGTCATGCGAAGCACGGTACGCAAAAATATCGAGTTGCTGATTTTGTTCTTCAACAAGCTTTTTCTGTTCACTGAGTTCTTGATTGGACAGCAATAAACTGCTGCGTTGTTTTCTCATTTTACGTGCGATGCTATAGAAAGAAACCGCCAGTAATAACAAGAAGAGCGTAATGATACTGAAAATAGTAAACGAGCGAGTATTTCTTTTTTCAGCAACGACTCTTTTCTCCTGTTCTATTTTAAGTTTGTTGGCTGTAATAACATTGATGGAATCTTTTTCCAGCAACAGCATTTTTAACCGATCGATAAGAACTTTAGTTTGTTCTTCTGCTTTGCGAAAGGCAATTCCATTTTGTTCAAACTCATATTCTAGTTTTTTAAGATAAGCTTTGAGTTGCGCACGTTCTGCTGCAGTTAGATTTTTCTCTTTATCTAAACGTTGTGTGATCGTTGAGATTTCTTCTTTGATATGTGCATTATTTAAAACCAGACGTTCCCGTTCCAGGTATATTTCATGCGTAAGTTTTTCAAAGTCACCTTTGTATTGAGCATAAATATTGACTTCATCATCAGGTGCTTTTATTTGTTGGTGCTCAGGGCCGATGGTTCTTACTGATGAAGTATTCGATGGATTGGATATGGGTTGGTTTGTTTTGGAAGTTTCTACCAGATGATTTCCTGTTTGTTTAGTTACAGCAGGATTCCCTTTAACAGTATTTGGACTGTTTTGTAGTTTAACTTTTACCAATAATTCTTTGTGGTCTTTATAATAGCTGAACTTTAGGATTTCATATTCTTTAGAATCCGTCCATACTTCAAACGGCATCTCCAATTCTTCTTTTACTTTTAGTAAATAAATTCCTTTAGCATCAGAATAGAAGGCAGGGTAAGAATGAACAAAGAGTTTAAGGCCCTTGATGGGTTTATCGATTTCGTCTTTTACTTTTACAGTAATGGTATCGGAAGGTACAGCGCAAGCTAAAAAACAAGAGATGCAACAATACAATGCCAAAAAAAGAGTCTTCATAAATGCCTGGCGGTTATTTTTAAATTGGGACGCTTTTGTCTATATCAGTGTTATTTACGAAAAAAAACAAAAAATAGCTGACCCGAAGCTGAAGTTTAATCATTTTTTTTTGAACAATAGCCTATTGATGCCTGATGATGATTTTCTCATACACGGGTGATGTTCCTGCGGAATTGGTAAGCTCAATGATATAATTTCCAGAAGATAGACTACTCAGGTCTATTCGGGTCGTTGCTTGCGACAATTCTGCCGTATAGACATTCACTCCTAAGACAGATGTGATTTCAATGCGGTAACTGTTGGTATTAAACAATTCATCGTTGATGACGATATCGATGTAACGATCGGCTGGATTGGGACCTACTTTGATCAGGTTATTGGTGTTGGTTAAAGATGCTCTGTCTACATACACAATCTTAGAGGCCTTTGATTTTCCATCGTAATCGTATTGTACGACTCTATAATAGGCGAAGGTGAGATTACTGATGTTATCATCAAGGAATTCGTAGTTATGCAGGGTATTGGAATTGTTGGCGCCTTTTACCGTACCAATAGAGTCCCATGCATTTCCATGGATCAATCGTTGTACAACAAAGTGACTGTTATTAATTTCTGTTGCTGTTTGCCAGGTGATTTTATTTTTATCTGTTTCTGCGAAAGCTTTTATACCAATAAATTCTACCGGCAGAGGATCAAAAGCTGTTCCTACGGTGAAAAGATCGCCATTGGCTAAGTCTGTTGTAAAGTAAACCGTTTTTGTTCCTGCATTATAAGAATCCGGTGGTTGTGGGGCTACGTCGTTGTCGGCGAAACCATCGTTGTCTCTATCTACTAACAAACGAAGAGATGAACCTGATATCGCAGTAGGAATGGTACTAAGATCCAATGCCAACAATACATTTCCAACGGTTCCTGTTTCTTGTACTTTCCACACTCGTCTTAATCGATTGAGGATGATCGCTCCGTCAACATCTGCTGCACCAAAGGCCCGTACGCTGTCGTTGTTTCCAATGATGAAAAACTCCCGGTCGTTGTCAAAGTCGTTTGGCGCAATTTGTGTTCCTCCATTATCGACCAAGGCAATGTCTGTCATGTTATCTGTTTCTACTGATATCGATCTTCTTTGATCCAGCTGAGACCGATCGTCACGACCGATAGCAGCGATATCATTTTGATGAGTAGTGGACGCATTCCAAATCACTGCTGCGGAAGAGTTGATATAAGACATAGGAGTGCTATTATCACCTAATGTAATACCAAATTTAATGGCCAGGTATGAATTGACTTTATTGAGGTTGACACCTGTTAACGTATTATTGAAAACAATGACTTCGCCCATGGTTCCGTTGTATTGCATGCTGTTGTATACATTGGAACCGTTAATTGTATTGCCTCCTATACCTGTACCTTTGAAGCTGACGCCCATAGCATCTGAAGCATCGAGTGGATAGGAGTCTCCGGCAGAAGTAGAAGTGACATCGGTATAACCGTCTACCTGAATAGAAACAGTGGATGGGGTGCTCACTATACCACTCCTTGTCCGCGAAGCGGATGCGAGGTGAATGACGTTATCGTTATATATAGCATTGGAATAGACATCCCATGGTTCTCCATCTTTTATTTTCAATCCGATTTTCCCATTGGGTATACCGAAGCCATAATCTTTGCCGGTAAAATAAGATTCTGTTGTCACGAAATTAGGACTGGCCCAGAAGTCTGTAGTTCCTGCAGACTGGGCAGTTTGAAACACAACCATGGATGTACTGTTGTTGGTTGTTGGTCTCATATTGACTGCATTGTTTTGAGAAATCAAGGCAGCTGCATTGCCAAATTCAATACTGTGGTTGAAGTTCATGGTATTGGTTCTAAACCTTGGCCAGCCTGCTGTAGATCCCGTTATTCTATTGAAGTCAAAATTACTGGAGCCTGCATTGTACCAGGAGTTTAATTGTGCATTATTGGTTTGCGTGCTGGTCATCTCAGAAGCACGTAACCAGATTTGGAGACCTGAAGAAATACCGCCCGGAGCGGGCACCAGTGTAGCGAGCGTAAATATTTCATCGTTGTTGAAATCAACATTGTTAAATGTGACAATGTTACCGGCATAAGTAGAAGGAGTGATTCGTTTGACAGTGCCGGTTGTAAAATCACCGTCTTTGTCTAGGTCGATCAATAACCTGAAATCATAAAAGGTAGTTCCTGTTACAGGTATGGATGAAAGATCGAAGGTCAGCGCTACATCGCCTACAGTACCTGTCTCTATCACATGCCATTGACGGGCCAATCGTTTAAGGATAGAAACGGGACATTCCACAGTGGTTTCTACCAGACCTCCGCCCAGGGTGGTGTAGGGTTGTCCTCCATTGTCATTACCCCACAATTCATATTCAAGAGTATTATCAAATTTATTCGGAGTAGCGAAAGAACCTCCTGCATCTACCAATGCCATAGTAAGGATGTCGTCGCTGTTTGTCGATTTTGATTTTAATTGAGAAAGTCCTGAAGCATCATCTCTGCCAATGCCGGCAATATCATTTTGATCGGTGCTGTTTTGCGGCCAAATGACAGTACCACTCGACGCATAGTAATCTATGCCGGAAGCGGTGTTACCGAGTGTGATGCCGTATTTTACAGCCAGGTAACTTTGTACTTTCTGATGCTCCAATGCACTGAGTATGGTACCGTAAAAGATTACTTCTGAGATGAGAGAGTTGCTGTGGTATCCGGAAAAGTTATCTCCGCCAATCGTCAGTGTGCCGTTCAATCCTACATTATTAGAACCACCGGTATTAGTATTTACAATCAGACCATTTTGCAACAAGTTATCCGTTGCATTAGTTGTTGCTGCTGTGGCAATGTTCCATGAGCCTGTGCTTCCACCTATTTTTTGTTGTGGAATACTTGGATGGTCAACACGTATTTGTGTAGCAACAGGGTATGGATAACCTTCAAATCCAAAGCGATCATTAGGAAAAGATTCTTCCCATTTCAACAATACACCGCTGTAACCGGTGTTTAGTTTTGATACAATGAATACGGTGTTATCGCTGGCAGAAAGGATATCAGTGCCCGGCACGCTCGGATTGTTCAAATAATCGTCACCGTCAAAAACAACTGCTGGGTTAAAATTGGCTGTAGTATTATTGAATAAAGGAGCATTGAATACGGTGTTGAAATTGGCATTGCCTACTTCTGTGTTCCATTGAGTTACAGTACTGCCACTTTTTACCAGGTTACCATCTGCTTTATACCATGCATTCAAAGTGTTTTTAACGCCTCCCGGTGCAGAAGCATAGCACAAAGAAAAACTTCCGGTCATCGTTGTGGTAGTTGTTCCTGTATTTCTTTGCACTTGAATATAATAAATGGCAAGTGGTGTTGTGGAAAAGGTGATGGAGGCATTACTTCCCGCAAGAGCATTATTGCAGGCTATAGGCACCAATGAGCCGCATGTTCCGGAGTATAGGGCAGCGGTGTGCGTATAATCTCCGGTGAGTGTAAAGGTGTAATTGGTAGTTTGTGCCGTAAATTTATACCATCCATCATCTGTGGTCGTCCCACAAGAAGGAGTAAGTCCATCGTAAACGTATGAACCTGGTAAATTATAAGTCGAAAAATTGCAATTTAAAGTAGGCGTTAACGTAATGGCTGATGCACAAAGATCAGCCGGATCTTGTGCATAAATGCTTGTTGTGGTGGTAAGAAAAAGGAGTAAAAACAGTAATACTTTATGCATTGTGAGTCGTCAAAAAGAAAGGTCCTAGAGACCTTGTATCTTTTACGGATATCCGGCAAACTTGTTTTTAAAGTTTACCGAATATTGTCAAAATATGACTAGCCAATCATGCCGAAATTCTGCTATTGGTGTTTGATGATGATTTTCTCGTAAACAGGGGCTGTTCCGGCTGAATTGAGGAGTTCAATAATATAGTTTCCTGCTGCTAAATCGCTCAGGTCAATGTGACTGTTGGCCTCGTTCAAGTTGCTGTCGTATACATGTGTCCCTAAAATAGAATACACCGTCAATCGATACGTGTTAGTCGCAAACAATTCATTGTTGATGTTGATGTCGATAGCGCCATTAGAGGGGTTGGGACCTATTTTGATCAGGTTACTACTATTTATTAAAGCGGTTCTGTCTATATAGACAATTTTTGAGAAATCCGATTTTCCATCATAATCATATTGTACTACCCGATAATAAACAAAAGTCAGGTTGCTGACGTTGGCGTCATAGAATTCATAATGATGAATAGTATTGGACGTATTTGCACCGGCAATGGTTCCTATGGAATCCCACTCTTGACCTTGTATCAAACGTTGTACAACAAATCGACTGTTGTTGAGTTCTGTTGCCGTGATCCAGGTAATTTTATTTTTATCTGTTTCTGCCAGAGCATTGATGCTAATAAACTCTACCGGTAAAGGATTCGTTGCCGTACCGATGGTAAATAAATCGCCGCTTGACATGTCTGTTGTAAAGTAAACGGTTTTCGTTCCTGCATTGTACGAATCTGCTGCTTGTGGAGTCACGTCATTGTCTGCAAAACCGTCGTTGTCGCGGTCTATCAACAGACGCAGGTCAGAACCTATAATAGGAGTAGGTATGGTGCTGAGGTTGACGGCTACCAAAACATTTCCTACGGTACCGGTTTCTTGTACTTTCCATACTCTGCTTAGTCTGTTTAAGATGGTTGCACCGTCTACATCTGTCGGACTAAATGCTCGGGACCCATCATTGTTTCCAATAATAAAAAACTCTCTGTCGTTGTCGAATGCATTAGGAGCGCCCTGTGAACCTCCATTATCTACTAAGGCAATATCTGTCATGTTATCCGTTTCTACAGATATAGACCGGCGTTGATCAAGTTCTGAACGATCGTCACGACCGATGGCTGCAAGATCGTTCTGATAAGTAGAAGACGCATTCCATATGGATGTTCCAAGAGAATGAGTATAACTGATCGGTGAAGCGGTATTACCTAATGTGAGTCCGTATTTAATGGCTAAGTATGTATTTACTTTATTCAGATTGGCTGCGGTTAAACTGTTGTTGAACACAATAACTTCAGAGAGAAGTCCGGTGTATTGCATACTCGTATATACATCTGTACCTGTTATGGATGTTCCTCCTATGCCCGTTCCTCTATAAGGAGGAGTAAGTGTTGCATCTGCTGCATCCAAGGCATAAGAATCACCAACTGAGGTTGCCGTTACATCTGTTTTTCCATCGAGCTGCATGGTTACTGTCGACACAGCGGTAGTGGGCGCATTACGGGTGCGCATAGCCATCGCGAGGTGAGGAATATTATCGTTGCAGCTTGCTGTTGAATTGGCATCCCATGTTTCTCCATCTTTAATTTTTATTCCCAGTTTACCGTTGGTCAAACCAAAACCATAATCACGTCCGGTATAGTATGTTTCTGTTGTCACGAAATTCGGACAAGACCAGAAGTTTGTATTACTTATATTTTGTGTGGTTTTAAAAACAACCATAGAAGTACTGCTATTGGTTGTTGGTCTCATGTTCACTGCACTATTTTGCGAGATCATCGCACCTGAACTTCCAAACTCGATGCTGTGATTGAAGTTTACTGAATTGGTTCTGAATCTTGGCCAACCACCGGTAGAACCGGTTATTCTGCTAAAATCAAAGTTACTGGAGCCGGCATTATACCAGGAGTTCAATTGAGCGTTGTTGGTTTGAGTACTGGTTAAGGAAGAGCCTCGCAACCAAATTTGAAGTCCGGAAGAAACACCGCCAGGTGAAGGAACGAGTGTAGCGAGTGTGAAAATATTTCCGTGGCTGAAGTCTACATTGTTAAACGTTACCAATCCTCCGGCATAAGCGGAAGGCGTGATTCGTTTTACTGTACCCGTTGTAAAATCTCCATCTCCATCTAAATCGATCAATAATCTTAAGTCGTAAAAAGTGGTTCCTGAAATAGGAATGGATGAAAGATCCATCGTCAAGGATACATCACCGACGGTTCCGGTTTCATATATTTTCCATTGACGAGCCAGTCGTCGCAAAATAGCGGAAGGACATTCTGCTGTTGTTTCGAGTAAACCGCCGCCCGTTACAGAAGAAGGCTGGGAACCGTTGTCATTGCCCCACAACATAAATTCATTGTCGTTGTCAAAAGTATTGGGAGCAGCAAATGTTCCGGCATTATCCACTAGTGCCATGGTAATGATATCATCACCGCCGGATGATTTCGCTTTCAACTGTGAGAGTCCCGAAGCATCGTCTCTTCCCAGACCGGCAATGTCATTTTGATCGGTGGTTGTTTGTTCCCATATCATGGTGCCGTTAGAAGAGTAATAGTCTAAGGCACTCGCATTGGTGCCTAGTGTAATGCCGTATTTCACGGCCAGGTAGCTGTGTACTTTACGCAGTTCTGTCGCATTCAGAGTACCTGCGTAAAATATAGCTTCTGTAATTTCTGAATTACTATGATAGCTGGAATAGGAATCGCCACCAATCGTAAAGTTAGCGGAAAGAGACGTATTGTTTGTTCCACCTGTACCGGTTGCTCCTGTTAAGCCATTGATGATAAAATTATCTGTCGCTGCTGAAGTAGCGGCAGTTGCGATGTTCCATTGATTCATGCTTCCGGCAGAAAGCGATTGATAATCTCCCGGATGATCAAAACGGAATGCGGTAGAAGTAGGATAAGGTGTCGTTTCAAAATCGAACCGGTTGGTGGATTGATCTTGGTCCCATTTTAAGAGTACGCCACCTGCATTGACTTTCGTAACCAGGAAAACGGTATTATTAGAAGGGGCCATGATATCGCTTCCTAAAGTAGTAGGATTGTTCAAGTAAGCATTCCCTGGAAAAACAACAGAAGGGTTGAAGTTAACAGAAGCTGCATTAAGTGTAGGTGTGTTGAATACATTGGTAAAGTTGACTGTTCCTACTTCTGTATTCCACCGTGTCACATTGCTGCCTGACTTTACAATATTGCCATCGGCTTTGTACCAAGCTTTAATATTTGACTTGATTCCTCCGGGTGCAGAGGTATAGCAAAATGAAAAGTTACCCGTCATCGTAGAACTAGTCGTGCCGCTGTTTCTTTGCACTTGTATGAAATAAGTAGCGTTGGGAGTAACTGTAAACTGAAGAGTGGCATTACTTCCCGATGTAGCATTGCTACAAGCGATGGCTGTTAAGGCACCACAAGAACCGGAATAAACAGCCACTGCATGATTGAAGTCTCCTCCTAAAACGAAAGTGTAATTGGATGTTTGTGCCGTAAAGGAATACCAGCCATCATCCTGTACAGATCCGCAAGTGGAGGTAAGTCCATCGTACACATAGGTGCCCGGTAAGGTATAAGCAGTAGTAGAGCAAATTAAGCCAGGAGTAATGGCAACAGCAGAAGCGCAAACATCAGCTGGATTTTGCGCCATACAAACACTCTTTGCACCCCATAAAACCAAAGACAACAAAATAATATTGTTGTTTTTTAGTTTGAAAATTACACGAAAAGATGCGTTACGGAAAAATGCTGACATGAACGATGTATTTATATACTTGTACGCTTTTGTTCCTCAAACGGTTCTTGATAATTACCTATCCTTAATTTATCTATAATAATTCATATTATAAATTTAAAAAGTACCTTTTTATCTATTTTCTTGACGAGTTCAACGAAATTATAATTCTATAATTTGTATTAAAAATAACCGTTAAGGTACATTAATGAAGAGTTTGGGATTGGCAGGCCAAGGCATTCAAGCATTGCGCTTAATAGACATTGAAGAATTCAAATCAGGGGATTGTCTGCTTAGAAAAAGCGGGGATTGACGATGTTCTTCTTATAATACTTAAACAAGTACGACAAGACAATTTCGTGGGCTCCATTTTTGGTGATGGATTGGTTTCCAATGCTTTGATCATAAGAATAGCCAAAGCTGAGTTGACGATTCAAGTTGAAGCGAATGGAATAATTAATGGAGACTTGGTGCCTGTAGGATACTCCCAACCAGATGACTTCATCTAACAAAGCATGAAAATTAAGATCGACCAAAAGAGGTGAGCGGTTGTAGTAATGTAAAAGCAGGCCTGGTTTTAATTTTAGTTTCGGAGAAACGGTAAAAACTTTTCCGGTCGTAGCAAATAGATGTCTGTAGGAACGTATATCATCTTGTGAGCCCAAGCCATATAAAAAGCCACTGAGGTTTTGTGCTGAAAGTCCTGCAAAGAAGGTATTGGTATAATAATAGGCGCCCGCTGAAACGGTAGGTTGAAACAAGTTTTGATTGTCGCCGGGAATGGCAGGATCATTAGGGTCCTGGTGTGTGAGATTGCTGTAGCGAATCGAGTAATCTGTAAAGCCTATGCCTAAACCCAGGGATAGTTTTTTTTCTTCTGTCAAATCTACCCTATATGAATAAATGCCCTGGAGGGTAAGTTCATTATAGATGGATGTTTTTGATTGATACAACAATCCTCCAAAGGAAGATTTATGTTTGTTGACCGGTGAATGAACAGAGAAAGTAGAAGCGAAAGGAGAGCCCTCTATACCAAGCCACTGCTTGCGTATAATAGATGAAGCACTCAATGCATTATGCGATCCCGCATAAGCAGGGTTGATCACTAATCCGTTGAATAGGTATTGAGTGTATACACTATTGTTTTGAGCAATAGCCATGTCCATGCCATACAGCTGAAAAAATAAGAAAAATATGTAGAGTCTGTTTTTCAATTTTTCTAACGTTTGATGATCACAAAACCCGTCATCGTAGGTTGGCTGGGAATCTGGACAGAATAATAATACGTACCGTTGGGCAAACTTTGTCCTCCTGAAGTACCTTGCCATACGACATCTTCATTGTTGTAGCGCTCGGCTTGGTATACAGGTACTCCCATGAAATTGACAATGGACACTTTGTTGTCCGGATAACGTTCAATACCATTTATTTTCCATACGTCGTTGATTCCATCGCCGTTGGGAGAAAACGAATTGAAAATAAGAAATTCCTGCACCTTCAATATCTTTATGGTATCGGAATACACGGATGGACAGACTCCGGACTTGATTTGTGCTCTGTAATACAAGTCTGACGTCGGAGATCCGGTATAGCCAATTTGTGTAGCATTGGAATTAATGGTAGTAGGTGTGGTAGCGAAATTATCTTCCGATACTTCCCAGTGTCTTATTTTTCCTACTTGTCCATCGATTTGTATGGTGCCGGATTGTATGTCTATTTCTGAAACCGTCAGTGTACCTGTCGCCGTTTGTGCATCTACGTTCACATGAAGAATGTTGCTGTACGCTATGCTACCGCAACCATCTGTGATTTGCAGGCGATAGCAGGTAGAGTCTGATAACGTAGAAGGATCATAGGTGTCACTGATAGCACCGCTTATATCTCCCCAGACATTATTACAAAAAGTGGAATATTGCCATTGGTAACTGTATCCTGTGCATCCTCCACGTTTGTTATTGACCACTAGAATAGGAGGGAAGACCGTTTCTCTGGAATAAAAAACTAAAGGATTGTTCCCATCTGTCGTATCATTTAACATCAAGGAGATGCGTTTGTTATTGGAGCTACGCTGTGCCATAACATAACTACTGATGTCAAACTTATACCATTGTTCGTTGATGTCATATACCACAGACGACGCTATAGGTGAAGCGGATGCAACGGGTTTGTTAGACCAGTTGATGGTATTCTCGTCCCATGTGGTATCTGTTACGGAAGAAACAAATAATAGTTTATTGGGATAATCACTTCTATCGTAACCGCGAAGGTACAAGTAGACATTATTAAATGTCGAGTTCTTGATTGACGATACATCAAAACTCAAATAAGTGTTGATTAAGCTATCCGGTGCATGAGTATTGGTGAGCAATTGTCCTGCCGGTAAAACGGTGGTACTGGCATTACCACTTCTGACATAACCATTACGATCTGCAACAATGGCCAGGCTATCCGTCAAGGGAGCGGGATCACCACTTACACAATAGGCTTGATTATAATTGATGTTTCCGGCATAGAGATCTGTTGGTATACCAATCGCCGTAAATACGACATTAGCGGAAGACGCATCCAGCCGGTCGAGCCATTTGTATTCTACTTGGGAGCTGCCATCCAATGATCCGATCCATACACTCGTATAGCTCTGCCCAAATCCTACTCTGCTCATGATCACCTTACCATTGATGGTTAAAGTAAAATCGTCGTTATGATCTATAATATCAATCTTATAAATTCCCGGCGGGAACCCTTGTCTTTTATAACTGATGGAATGGTTATCGAAACTCACGGGACAACCGTTGTAGCCACTGGCAGAGCTGGGATTTGAGAAGCTTCCCCATCTGGCTGTACTGCTGATATTGATCGAATTATCGGTATAAAATCCTTTGTAAGTGGTCCAATTGATACCGTTGAAGCAATAGACATTCCAGCTGTTAGTGCCGTATACAGTGGGATCTCCGGAGTCTGGAAGTATGACAGCTTGCACAGGTACTCTTACACTTTCACAATTATTACCCGAATCAAATGAGGTCACATAATACGTGGTTGTCGTGTTGAGTACAGGAGTAGAAAAAAAGTCTCCCTGGAAAATCGGAAGGCCACCCGACGCTACATCATACCAATTGTATGTGTCAGGAGAATTAATGGCACTCAATGTAAAAGACATAGGAGTACAGGAAGCATCTCCGAAAACAATAGGATCCGGCGGAGGACATTGGGAAAAAGCACGCGTGTTCCCCAGTATCAAAAATAAAAAACAAACAGCTATTGGGTAACGAAAAGGCATAGCGTCTTTTTAGGCATTCTTAAGCAATCTAACGTTTATATTCCTTAAAATCAGCAATCGCTGTTTTTTTGCTTGGTACTTTTTCTTCTTATGATCTTATTTTTTGCATTTTTTACAAATCCCGGTAGCGGTAATATTCAGAGAATGCACATCGTAATTCTTCGGATAGTCGAAGGAAGGTAGTTGCACCTCTTCCAGACAAAAAGTCTGGCTGCAAGTGGTACAATTGAAATGCAAATGCTGGTCTTGGTGATGCTGGTGGTTGCAATGGGCATGACAAAGCGCAAATTTGGCTTCCCCATTGGATGGCACCTGATGAATAATACCTGCTTCTTCAAAGGTATTCAACGTTCTGTAAATGGTGACACGGTCGTAGGCATTGCCCAATTCTTTCTCCAAGGCGCTGTGTGCAAGAGCATATTCATTATTGAAAAAAATGTTCAATACATGGATACGCGTCTCTGTTTTTCTAAGCTGGTGCTTACTTAGCACATCTACCAATTGCTCTTGGGAAACCTTAGTCATGAGTTGATTTGTTGACTAAAGCAATGTACCGATTTTGTTCAAAAAATGCTAGATCAAATTCAGGAATTTATAGGCTTGCATTCAACAAACTTTTTGCTAAACTTGTACTAAGTAACGTTATTGTAAAAACTTAAAACTTTACCATTATGGCTAAAACTAAAGATGCTCAGAAAGATGTTAAGAAAAAACCATTGAAAACTGCTAAAGAAAAGAAAGCAGAGAAGATCGCAAAGAAAAGCGGAAATAGTTAGTGAATAGTGGTTAGTCGTTAGTCGTTAGAAAACAGACTAACGAATTATTATTGATCGTAAAACTTATTAATAAATCACCTGTTTACTAACGACTAACCTCTAACGACTAACAACTAAATTATGGATCGCATACCCGTCACCATTATTACTGGTTTTCTTGGAGCGGGAAAAACAACGTTGCTGAATCATATCTTGGATCAGAACAAAGGTAAGCGCATTGCGATTATTGAAAATGAATTCGGTGATTTAAACATCGATAAATCGTTAATCGATACAGACAACGATGGTGTTTATGAATTGAGCAACGGTTGTATTTGTTGCTCACTTAACAATGAACTCATTATCGTTTTATCAAAGTTAATTGACCGGCCGGAGCCTCCTGAATACCTCATCATCGAAACTACCGGCCTGGCTGATCCTACCCCTATTGTATTGTCTTTTATAACGGATGTCATGGTGCAGTCTGCTTTTGAGTTGGATGCAGTCATTACACTGGCTGACGCTTCTTTATTGGGCAAACAATTGCAAGAGCATCCTGAAGTGACCAAACAATTGGCGCTGGCTGATCTGGTTGTTTTAAATAAAGCGGATCGGGTATCCCACGAAGACATTGAGCAGTTGCTTCACACGATTGAATCACACAATCCTCAGGCGGAAAAAATAGTGGCTACTCAGGCAATGGTCTCAGAACCTTTGTTGTACAAAAGAGCCTTTCGTAGCGAACACATTCAACGAAACATGAAGGCTCAGAAGCCTCGTTTTTATTTGAATCATTTACAAGAAACGAATAGTCTTTCGATGGTGTTCGACAAACCGTTTGATTTTTTACTGTTTAATAACTGGATGAATTATCAACTCAACGGAAGATGCGGTGAACTGTACCGTTGTAAAGGTGTTTTATATGTAGAACATTTTGATCAAAAGGTTATTTTCCAAGGCGTATATGATCAACACATGGTGCAGATGGGAAGCCTTTGGGCGGAGGGAGAAGAACGAAAATCTACACTGGTTTTTATTGGAAAAAAAATACAGAAAGAATTTATTGAAGCAGGCTTAGAACAATGTTTAACCGAAGTGTAGTATGATTTTATCAGGACAAGAAATAAAAAAGCTAATGGGTACAGATTTAGTAATCGAACCCTATGAAGAGCGGTTAGTAAATCCCAACAGCTACAATCTTCGGTTGCATCATCAATTGCTTGTGTACGACAATAACGTGCTGGACATGAAATCGGAGAATAAAGCCACCATGCTGGAAATTCCGGAAGAAGGCTTGTTGCTGGAAAAAGATAAATTATACCTTGGCCGTACACTGGAGTATACAGAGTCGCACAAGCATGTACCTATGTTAGAAGGTCGCTCGTCGATCGGTAGATTGGGATTGTTTGTACACGTGACAGCGGGCTTTGGCGATGTTGGTTTCTGTGGTTTCTGGACACTGGAAATGTTTTGTGTGCAACCGATTCGCATTTATGCCGGCGTAGAAATCTGCCAGATTTTTTATCACTCCATTGAAGGAGACTACGACTTGTACAAAAGCGGAAAATACCAAAAGAATAAAGGGGTACAGCCTAGTTTATTGTTTAAAGATTTTGAGAAAAAGAAGTAGTCTCAAACAAATCGCGTTGCAAGTCTGCATACCAGGGATCGTCGTTTTCAAATACTCTATCCTCTAACTTCTCAATCAAACTGAGACCGGCCACATTGGCGGTAAATACCGTTGCATCAGGAGCTATAGCAGATAAAGGAACCTCTGTTTCTTCCATTGAATTATAATAGAACTCTGCCCATTTAAAAATACTTTTTCTTACTACTCCTTCAATGCAACCAGTGCTTAAAGCAGGTGTGTAGATGGTATCGTTTTGTATCCAGAACAAGCAACTGCTTGTTGCTTCACTCAGGTTTCCTTTTTGATCCGTTAAAATCAATTCATCTGCCAGGCGGTTATTTTTCTCTAAGCCTGCCATGACATAATGCATTGCGCTCAGTCGTTTAAAAGAACTGTAGACAGACTGGACGTTGGTGATGGTAGTAGCAAGATAAGCCTGAGCTTTTTCAGCCGGCGCTGATCGATAGGGTTTGAGTTCGATGAGATAATGTATACTTCCATCCGGAGCAGGAGCATACAATCCTTCACTGTTTCTCCATACCATCCATTTGAAGACAGCGTCTTTAGGACTTCCGTTTTCTTTCCATAGATTACTCAATAATGTTTTTAATCTGTTCGAGTCCCAGGCTTTGTCGGTTTTGAATTGCAGCACTTCAATGGCCTTCAGGGCTCTTTCCAGGTGTTCCTCCAAAAAGAAAATGCGTCCGTCACGAAGGACCATCGTTTCAAAAAAACCGTCGCCATACAGAAATCCTCTATTGTTCAATAGAGCACCAATCTGTTCTTCAGAAGTCATTCGGTTGTTGAATAATACAGCTGCCATAGTGAATTTATCGAGTGGTGTTTTCTTTTTTTGTTTTCAAACTGATGATGAGTACTCCGGCAATAACAATCAGGGTTCCGCCTACCTGCACCCAAGTCATGGTTTCTCCCAATACAATGTTAGCCAGTACAATGGTAGACACAGGACCAATGGTAGAGATCACCGAACTTCTTTCAGAGCCAATCAACTTTATACCTTTGGATAGGAAGTAGGCCGGCATAAAAGTAGAAAATATAGCCATCGCCAGCCCATACCAAATGATGGGATTATCATAGGATGGAAATGTTATTCCCTTGGCAAGAAGGTAATGCAACATCATCGTAACGGTAGCGATAAGCATGGAATAAGCTGTAAAGCGAGCCGCACCAATACGAGGAATAATAAATCCCGAGCCGATAAGATACAAGGCATAGGTACAAGCACTGCCGAAGACCAATGTACCACCGGTAATCAATGTTTCCATTGGAACAAGCACCGATTGCTTCAGTTCTTCCGAGAAGACAATGAAGATCCCCAGATAGGTGATCAATAGGGCCAGGTAGTCTTTACGATCTAAGGAAGAGCGGAAAAACAAAGCGGTTAGCAGGACTACAATAGTAGGGTAAGAAAATAGAATGATGCGTTCAAGACTGGCTGAAATATAGGATAGACCTACAAAGTCCATGAGGCTTGACAAGTAATAGCCTAGAATTCCCAACCCTATTAAGGATAGGATTTCTTTTTTACTGATCCTTCGTTCTCCACTGTTGTGCGTGGCATTCCAGTAGGCGAGCAAAAGAAACAAAGGAGCGGCAAAGAGCAGTCTCAAAAACAAAAGCGTGATGGGATCAGCACCGACTTCGTAAGCTTTCTTTGCAAATATCGCTTTTATTGAAAAGCCCGCAGCGCTGATAAAAACGTAGAATGCTCCCTGGTGTAAATTTGTTGGTTTTGACACGGATGAAAATTTTGTTTTAACTCATACTATTTGCCGCATGAGGGATAGAAGCGAAAAGCCCACAGCGAGTAATAGGTTATACTAAGCATTCAAGATTATTGCGAGCGTCCCGAAGCTTCGGGATGTAGCGGATAGTCCGACCCCGCTCGTACAGTTGATTTAACCTCTAGGATGGAAAGCGGGGACATGCCCATATCATTCTCTCTTAGCTCAAGCCCATACTTCAGAATACAATAACATCCATCATCTTTATTATTCCTATTCTTACTTCCTATCCTTTACCTAATCCAAATATATTATTAGCCTCTTAGCCAATTTGTCTGTAAATTAGCGATATTAATGTTGTCAAAAAAAGACGAAGAATTGAAAACGTTAGCCAAAATTGATCGTGTTGCAGTAATAGGCGGAGGAAGTTGGGCCACAGCCATAGTAAAGATCTTAAGCGAAAAAGATCTTAAAATTGATTGGTGGCTGAGGGATAGTGAATCAGTTCAATGCATCAACCAAAAGGGTAGCAATCCTCGTTACCTGAGTCATATTCGAGTAGACCATTCCAAAGTAAAAGCCAGCACTGATCTTAAGGCTTGTTTAAAGGATGCACAGCTGGTCGTATTAGCAGTGCCGGCCGCTTTCATCATGGAAAGCTTGAATACATTCGATCAGTTGTCTAAAGAGCAGGTATGGGTTTCCGCTGTAAAGGGAATGATTCCAACTTATAATTTATTGGTCACAGATTACCTTTCACAACATAAAGGTGTTCCTATGGAACATCAGGTGATACTGGCAGGACCTTGTCATGCAGAGGAAGTAGCCATGGAAAAACGTTCTTACCTGACCATTGCCGGTATGAACCAGGAAGTCAATGAAGTCGTTGCTCATCTTTTTGAAAACCGTTTCATTAAAACTTCGACACTCACTGATTTATACGGTGTCGAATATTGTTCTGTCATGAAGAATATTGTAGCCATTGTCTGTGGCTTGGCCCGGGGATTGAATTACGGAGATAATTTTCAGGCCGTATTAGTGGCCAATGCCATGCAGGAGATTACTCGTTTTCTACAAAACTTGTATCCCGGTGACCGGGATCTAAATGCCTCTGCTTATCTGGGAGACTTATTGGTGACTGCTTATTCACCTTATAGTAGAAACAGAAACTTAGGTAATTTGATTGGCAAGGGGTATTCGCTGAAGGCTGCGCAAATGGAAATGAATATGATTGCGGAAGGTTATTACGCCGTGAAATGTATTCATGAGTTAAATCTTCTCGATGCTAATCATACAGTGGATATGCCGATTACCAAAGCCGTTTATCATGTGCTTTACGATCGGATTTCCCCGATGGTAGAGTTGAGGATATTGGAAGATTGGATGGTGTAAGCAGGTACGAGCGAGGAGGGACGAGGCACGAATACAGCGCTTGTTATTTCCTTTTTCGTTCCTCCTCGCTCGTACTTCTTAACTTATTTTTTTCATTTCCTCTACAAGCCTACCCACCGGCAGTCCCATGACATTATAAAAATCGCCTTCAATTTTTTCTATCGCTACCAAGCCTATCCATTCCTGGATACCATAGGCTCCGGCTTTATCTAATGGTTTATAATGCTCGACATAATAAGCAATTTGTTCTTCAGATAACGGACGAAAAAAAACAGATGTTGTTTCTGAGAAAGAATGAGTTTGCGAAAGGCTGCTGATGCAAACACCTGAAACGACCTGATGCTGGCGGCCACTCAAACGTCTGAGCATGACTTTAGCATCTGCCAGATCTACCGGTTTATTGATCACCTGATCGTCTACAATCACTACCGTATCAGCAGTAATGAGGAGTTCTCCTTCTTTAAGAAGGGGTAAAAAAGCAATCGCTTTCTTTTTGGCTAAATATTCAGGAGCTTGATGTGCTGGAAGATCGGTGGGAATGCTTTCGTCCATGTCGTTGATGCGAACTTCCGGACTGATGCCCAGTCCCTCCAGCAGGGTTTTCCTGCGAGGGGATTGGGAACCAAGTATTATTTTTTTTCCCGCGAGCGGGGCGTATTCGGCTTTGATAGGGTCTAAAAAATTATTTACCACAAACTTTACCTTTCAGGTTGTCTTTGTCTGAAAAGCCTAATTCTACGGCCTTAGTGATGTCTGCGCAAGCACCTGTTTTATCTTTTAGCTCGGCTTTAGTAACGGCTCTGTAATGGTATGCTTCCGCATCTTTAGGATTCAATTCAATGGCTTTATTGAATTCAGGCAAGGCCTCTTTATCGTTTTTCAATTCATG
Organism: Chitinophagaceae bacterium; assembly: GCA_028288405.1. Classification (GTDB taxonomy): domain Bacteria; phylum Bacteroidota; class Bacteroidia; order Cytophagales; family Cytophagaceae; genus JACMQM01. Next base: position 33,784 of record JAQBNS010000030.1, on the reverse strand, counting down.
GAAGAATAATCCACGGTTGTAAAATACCAAACCACTGTTTGGGAATTTTTTAGCGGCTACATCGTAGTCTGCTTTTGCTCCGTCAAAGTCCAGGTTTATGTATTTCGCATGTGCTTTTTCAAGGTATGCATTAATGAATCCGGGATCGAGTTCAATTGTTTTATCGTAATCTTTGATGGCTGTAGCGTAGTCTCCTAATTCTGCATAAGCCATACCTCTGTTGTAGTAAGCGCTTTTGTCTTTAGGATCGAGTCCGATGGTTTTTGTATAATCAGCAATGGCTTCTTTGTATTTTTCCAGATGGCTGTATGCAAATCCACGGTAGAAATAAGCGTAGTTGTAATTAGGGAACAGCTCAATGGTTTTATTAAAATCAGCAATAGCAAACTCGTAACGACCGAATTCATTTTTAGCTAAGCCTCTGCCATAATAAGCATCGAATTGACTAGGTCTAAGATCCACTGCTTTGGTATAATCTGTAATAGCGGCAGGGTAGTTACTCAATAAGTAGTATTCGTGTGCACGATTCGTGTGCGCCTCGTAGATCGTGCTGTCACATTTGATAGTAGACGTGTAATCAGAAATAGCGGCTTCTCTATTGCCCAATTTACTGTTTGCCAATCCGCGTTGCAGGTATAGTTCACAACGTTTCTCGAAATGTGGTTGAGCAGTACTGAAGTCTTCTACTGCACCTTCGTAATCACCGATTTCATATTTAGCTAATGCTCTGTAATAATAGGCTTCCCAATTGTTTGGCTGAGCTTGAATGACTTTGTCAAAGCCCATTACAGCACTGGCAAATTTCTTTTCATCAAATGCTTTTTTTGCATTGGCAAACTCTGCCACTACGTCTATTTTCTCTCCGTCTGTAGGATATTTTTTGTAATCGAATTCGATGTAGTCCAGGTTATTGCCACCATGTAGAGAATCTAAGGCTTTCTTGTCGTCTCCGATTTTAGTGATTTTAATGAGTACATAGATTTGCTCTCCTCTTACACGAATGACATAGACATCATTGGCTTTTAGTTTGGAAATACTGGTATTCCATTGTTTCCCAATCACTAAAGCAGGAAGCTCATCGATCGATTGTTTGTCGAAATCAAGTTTGGCCAGTTTTAAGAATTCTGTACCGTTAAGAGCCTTCAGCTCTTTTTTCATGGTTGGCAGATCCTTAGCTTCGGTCGTATTGACTAAGTCTTTAGCTGCATCCGCATCTTTTACCGTGAGTGATTTGTCTGCTTTTAGATCCCAGGCAGAAGCGTTTGGACCTTGCATGTTCCAGATCGTTCCTTTAAAAACCTTAACTTCAGTTTGTGCTAATGATTCGCTTTATAAAAAAGCAGAGAACAAATAAGTGAGTATAGAATTTCTTAACATCGGGACTTTTTTTTTCCAATGTTAAGAAATTTAAATTAAGAATGAAAAAAATGGGTATAAACTTACTGTTACACCCCTATAATTACTAGTTACTCTCAATTCCCGCTGTACCGCAGGTCTTTTTGATCAGTTGCTTGGCTTCTGTATTACCGGCTTTCAATGCTTGTTTCAATGATTCACAAGCTTCTGCTTGATTTTGCATTTCCAGCTGGATCAATGCTTTTTGGAAATAAGCCTCTCCATCCTTAGGATTGAGCTGTATGCAGTAATCAAAATCCAAAAGAGCCTTCTTGTAATCTTTACGTTCATTATAAAACATACCACGGTTGTAGTAGGCATGGCTAAGACCGGAAAATTTATTAATGTATTCATTGAAAGACTTTTCTGCTTCGGTCCAATTTCCCTTGTAATAGGTAGTCATAGCCACTTGATTATAAGCTTCATCAAAGTTGGGATCGAGTTGAATCACTTTGCTGAAATCGGCCAAGGCTTTATCGTAATTTTTTTCGCTTTGGTAACATAATCCTCTGTTAAAATAGGAATGCAGATCTTTACTATCCAGATGAATGGCAGTACTATAATCAACGATGGCTTTGTCGTATTCTCCCAAATGCCAGTAAGAGGAGCCTCTATAGAAATACCCGTAACTGAATTGAGGATACAGTTTCACCACCTTGTCAAAATCAGCCAATGCTTCTTTGTTCATACCAAATTCACCATAAGCCAATCCTCTTTTATAAAATACTTCAAAGGTATTGTATCCTTGTAGTTTGCGATCGATGATGGTGGTGAAATCCTGTACGGCACGAGCGTATTTGCTGGTCAGGTAGTATTCGTGTCCTCTCATGAGATAGAAATGGCCATTGTAGGGGTCATGAACGAGGTATTTGGAAATGGCATCTATCGCTTCCTCGTGGTGTCCTTGTTGAATGTAGCAATCGGCCTTCAGACCGTCTACTTTCCAACTGTTATCTTTATCCAGCGCGCCATATTGGTCCCAGCTCTCTATTGCTCCCGTGCAATCTCCGAGATTGGCTTTGGCTTGTCCCTGAAGTGCAAAGATTTGTGCATTTTCCGGTGTCATAAGGGCAGCGCTGTCTAGTTTTACTAAGGCTTGCATGTATTCTCCCTTATCCAATAAATGCTGTGCGGCTTGGATCTGAGGTGTATTTTGTGCCAGACAGGTAGAGGAAACTAAAATTCCTGCTACCAGGGCTAAGATCGGGCGAGTAAGAATACAAGTTGTCATATATTATTATTTACATATTTATTAGAAACAATTTAAGATAAATTCAAACAACTCAATACACTATGGGTTATATTTTTAAGGAGCTATCTTCTTTTATTCTAGAAAATGAAATACGATTTATTACAGGATAAGATGTGTATTTTCGATGAAAACAGAGGAATAGGGGTATTTTATAAATTTTACACTTAATAATTCCTTCATTTTGTAAGTTAAATATGCTAAATTCGTGCGTTAAACTCTTTTGATATTTTAGTCTTTAAGTCAATTTTAAACCTTTTACAACATTGGATTTATTTGAAAAATTAATGACAGACAGAGGACCGTTGGGTAAACACTCTTCTGTTGCACACGGCTACTTCGCATTTCCTAAATTGGAAGGAGAAATTGCACCTCGTATGAAATTCAGAGGGAAAGAAGTTTTGACATGGAGCTTGAATAATTATATCGGTCTGGCCAATCACCCGGAGATTAGAAAAGCGGATGCGGAAGGTGCTACGAAATATGGTCTAGGTTACCCAATGGGTTCCCGAATGATGTCGGGTAACTCTACTTTAATAGAAGAATTTGAGAGCCAATTGGCTCAATTTACAGGAAAAGAAGATGCCATGGTGGTGAACTTTGGTTACCAAGCCATGTCTTCTATGATAGATGCCCTGGTAGACCGTCACGATGTGATTGTTTACGATTCGGAATCTCACGCTTGTATTGTTGATGGTGTCAGATTGCACCAGGGCAAACGTTTTGTATTCCCTCACAACGATTTGGATAATTTGCGCAAGCAATTAGAAAGAGCAACTAAACTCGTAGCAGAATCCAATGGTGCGATATTGGTCATAACAGAAGGTGTTTTCGGTATGGCCGGCGACATGGGCCGTTTGAAGGAAATCGTTGCCTTGAAAAAAGAATTCAATTTCCGTCTATTGATTGACGATGCACACGGTTTTGGAGCCATGGGCGCTACTGGAGCAGGAGCTGCAGAAGCACAAGGTGTGCAAGGCGATATTGATATTTATTTTTCTACGTTTGCCAAATCAATGGGTAGTATCGGTGGTTTCATTGCTTCCAATGAGCAAGTGATCAATTACCTGCGTTACAATACCCGTTCTCAAATCTACGCGAAAACATTACCGATGGCATTTGTTGTGGGTAACATGAAACGTCTGGAATTACTGCGCACAAAGCCGGAATTGAGAGAAAACCTTTGGAAAGTAGTGAATGCACTTCAGGATGGTTTGAAAAAGAAAGGCTTTAACCTGGGCGTAACGGAATCTCCGGTAACTCCTGTGTTTCTTTCCGGAACAGAGGCTGAAGCTGCTCAAATGATCATTGACTTGAGAGAAAACTACGGTATTTTCTGTTCTATAGTTATTTATCCTGTTGTTCCTAAGGATGTTATGATGCTTCGTTTGATCCCAACAGCGGATCATACCTTAGCAGATGTTGAATTGACAATCAATGCTTTTGCTGCGATTGCTGAAAAATTGAAGGCTGGAGCTTACTCTGGTAGCCTTTCTAATATTTCTGTTTAGGTAAAAAAAATAGCGATTCTGACGATTTTATTTTGTTTTGGGATCGCTATTTTTATATATTTAGTAAATCAACACCAATTTATAACGTTTAAAAATTTTTCAAACATGAACAGGTACCAACAACTAAAGGATCTTATTGCTTCATTAGAAGCTGATTTCGTGAAGTTTTATGACAAAGAGAACAGCGCTGCTGGAACTCGTGTTCGTAAAGGAATGCAAGATTTGAAAAATCTTGCTCAGGAAATAAGAGTAGAAGTACAGGATGTTAAAAACACAGACGAAAAATAGTCTGGTTTTATAGCTTAAAAAAAGTCCCGTTGAATTTCAACGGGACTTTTTGTGTTTTACGCCTATGGAAGGAATATTAACGAACTTTTGCAGGCATAGCGGGTTGCATGGCCTTCAATATCCTGCCTTTTAAGGACTCTGAAGCTTCCACTAAAGGCAGACGTACAGTAGGTTTACACAATTGAAGTTGTTCTAACACAAACTTAATTCCCACCGGATTGCTTTCTTCGTACAACAATGGATCCAAGGCAGAGAATTTAAGCAATTCTGCTGTAGCCGCTTTAAAATCTCCTTTCAACGCCTGATTGATCATCAAACTAAACGATTCAGGAAAGGCATTGGCTAAAACTGAAATAGAACCACTTCCTCCGGCAGCAATCATTTGTACCGCTACCATATCATCACCGGATAAAAGCAAAAAGTCCTTAGGCGTCACTCGGAGAATATCCAAGGCCAGATTCATGTCGCTAGACGCTTCTTTAATACCGATGATATTAGGCACTTGTGCCAAACGCTCCACGGTAGCCAATTGAATACCTGTTCCACCTGTTCTTCCGGGAACATTATATAACACGACCGGTACCGGTGATGCTTCCGCAATGGCTTTGTAATGCTGGTAAATTCCTTCTTGAGAAGGTTTGTTGTAGTATGGAGACACAGAAAGGATACTATTCACACCTTTCAGGTTCATGGTTTTCAATTTATGAATCACGTCAGCCGTGTTATTGCCTCCCATCCCAAACATGATCCCTTTGCCCTTCGCTTCTTCACGGGCAATGTCCAGTATCAATTGTTTTTCTTCTGTCGTAGTCGTAGGAGATTCGGCCGTGGTACCGTTCACGACAAGGTAGTCGACATGACCGGCTATGCAATGTCTGATCAGTCCTCGGTAGGCTTCTGTATCAATCTGTAAATTTTCCTTGAATGGCGTGACTAATGCAACGCCTGTTCCTCTCAATTCCTGTGTAATGCCCATGCTCTTGTTTAATTACCTTTCAGGGCACAAAATTCGTGAATAATACGGGGAATAAGAAGTATTGTGTAAAAATAATTAGAAGGCGTAAAAGAAGGGATAAGAAGTATTTTTTGAGGATTTGGATTATCTGTAGTAAACGGAGTAGAAATAGGGCGTTTCCCTGCGGGTCGGGCTTTTGCCACCCGTTTTTTTCTTTGAATCAACCTTTAATGAGATGAATAGAGTGAGTCAAAGAAAAAGAACTCAAACAATGGCTCAATCCCTAACGCAAAGTAGGAAAATAATTATTATAAACTAACAACTAACAACTAACAACTAACAACTAACAACTAACAACTAGTTTATCATTTCAGAAAATTCTTTCTCATCAATAATCTTCACCCCGAGTGATTGCGCCTTCTCCAGCTTCGATGGTCCCATGTTTTCGCCGGCTACGAGATAAGATGTTTTGCCGCTTACGCCTGAAGCGATTTTACCGCCGTGCTGTACAATGAGTTCCTTTAATTCTTCGCGATCGTATTGACTGAATACTCCGGAGACTACGAATATCAGGCCTTCCAGCTTGTTCGATAAACCGGCTTTGGGGGCATCGGCTTCCGAACGTTCCAATTGTACACCGGCTTTTCGAAGTCCGGCGATGATGTGCAGGTGATCGGCATTATCAAAATATTCTTTTACACTGCGTGCAATGCGTCCTCCTATCTCCGGTACGGCTACTAATTCTTCTTCTGTTGCAGCCATCAATAAATCAATCGATGGATAAGCATCCACAAGCTTTTCTGCAATCGTTGCTCCTACATGTCTGATGCCTAAGGCGAATAAGACATACTTGAAAGGAACTTGTTTCGATTTTTCAATGCCATCAATGAGGTTTTTGACAGATTTATCGGCGAAGCGATCAAGTGTAATGAGGTCTTCGTAACGCAAGTCATACAGCTGATCAGGTGTACGAACCATTCCTTTTTGATACAATAAGTCAATCGTTTCAGCCCCCAAACCGTCAATGTTCATGGCTTTGCGGTGTATATAATGTTCCAGCTTCCCTTTTACTTGTGGTGCACAGCCTTTGTCATTGGGACAATAGTAGGCAGCTTCTCCTTCTTGCCTTACCAGTACGGTTCCGCATTCCGGACAAGCAGTAGGGAAGATTACTTTTTCTGCATGGGGTTTGCGCTTCGCCAATACAACGGTTGTTACTTTCGGAATGATTTCTCCTCCTTTTTCTACCGAGACTTCATCCAATAGATGCAAATCCAATCGTTCGATTTCATTGGCATTGTGTAAGCTGGCACGCTTCACCGTTGTGCCTGCCAGCAATACGGGTTTTAAGTTAGCAACAGGCGTTACTGCACCCGTGCGTCCTACCTGGTATTCGACCGAGAGAAGAGTGGTCTCTGCTTTTTCTGCCTGGTATTTATACGAGATGGCCCAACGCGGACTTTTGGCTGTAAAGCCTAGTTCCTGCTGCCAGTCAAATTTATTTACTTTGATTACGATACCGTCAATAGCGAGTGGCAACGTGTGTTTGTTTTTCTCCCAATGATGAATGAAGTCCATGATGTCTTCGATGCGACTGCATTTTCTCCAACTGTCAGACACCTTAAAGCCTTTGGTGGTTAACCATTGTAGTGATTGTTCGTGTGTCGAGAAGGGGAGCTTATCTCCGGTCAGGGAATACAAATAACAATCCAGCTTGCGTTTGGACACTACTCCCGAATCCTGCATCTTAATAGTACCGGAAGCTGCGTTGCGTGGGTTGGCGAGCAAGGGTTCTTCGTTTTCTTCTCTTTCTTTATTGATTTCTTCGAAAGAGCTCAACGGTAAAAAAGCTTCTCCTCTTACTTCGATCCATTCAGGAATGTCGTTGCCTTGTATACGTAATGGAACCGTGCGAATGGTTTTTACATTGGTCGTGATGTCATCGCCTCTCTCTCCATCGCCACGGGTAGCTGCCTGTACGAGTAATCCATTTTGATAGCTTAAGCTTACAGCAACGCCGTCAAATTTTAATTCGCAGACATAATCGATTTGTTCATGTCCCAATGTTTTGCGTACGCGCTGATCAAATTCCCGGATTTCATCTTCGGAATAGGTATTGCCCAAAGACAACATCGGAAAGCGATGAATGACGGTAGTAAACTCTTTGGTGATGGTTCCACCGACGCGCTGAGTAGGACTGTCAGCCTGCTTGTAGGAAGGATATTGTTGTTCGAGTACCTCTAATTCTTTTAATAAAAAATCAAACTCCTGATCACTGATTGGAGATTGACTTTCCTGGTAATAGAGGTAGTTGTACTGATTCAATTGTGCCGTTAAGGAAACGATCCTCGCTTGGGCTTGCTCTTTGTTCATTGTTTGGAATACTTGTGAGTAAAGTTAATGAATTTGAACCGTGTAAAAAATACTTCAAGCAACACCTGGCAGGTATTGATAAGTATCTGTGAGGTAATTTGTTGTACTGTATTTTGGTCTTTTTTAAACATAATGATGGCTTAACTGTTTTACTTTCAAAACAAGAAGGGGAGCAATTTTTCCCGGGAATATTTGAATCCTCTAAATCCAATGTCTCATCAAAGGTCGTAAGTATGTCATGATGCAAATGTTGAAATATGTATTGCTGTTTGTATGGGTCTTCATGATCTATATCGTCCTCAGTACTTCTCTGGAATCTAATCTTTATAAAGAGTGGAATTACCTGGCTTCTATACCCTGGATGCGTGCCACGTTGTGGGACTTTTATGCCAACATGCTGGTCATTTATTTATGGGTCATTTATAAAGAGAAAAATGCATTCGTCATTTTACTTTGGGCGGTCTTGTTCTTTTGTTTAGGAAGTATCGGTTCTATCGGTTACGTGCTGATTCAATTGTTTCGTGCGAAGCCAACAGATGGAATCAAAGAAGTATTGATGAAATCTAAACGGGACGCCTAATGTTGACTACTCTATATCTTTTCTTGCTTTCATTCGTCCTCATTTCTCTTTTAATGCTTGGCGTATGGCTGTTGCAATTGAAAAATAAAAATGCAGGCATCGTTGATATCGTATGGGCGATAAGTTTTATGGCCGCTGCTTTTGTGTATAGTTTTTTTACGGACGGCTATGAAGTGCGACAATTGATCGTCATAGCATTGGTTACTGCGTGGTGTTTGCGATTGGGCATTCACTTGTTTGTTCGCAATTGGGGAAAGGAAGAAGACTTACGCTATACTCAATTGAGAAAAGAGTGGGGATCATATGCCAATAGAAATTTGTTTTTCTTTTTCGAATTTCAAGCCATCACAGCTGCAGCACTTTCTATTCCTTTGATCTGGATTTTGGATAATCCGTCTCTTGAGTTCTCTATCATTGAATTAATCGGTTACGGGTTGATTCTTGTCGCTTTCATTGGGGAAGGAATAGCCGATTATCAATTGCAACAGTATAAAAAAACTGCTGTTAAAGGAGGCATTTGCGATGTAGGATTGTGGAATTATTCCCGACATCCCAATTACTTCTTTGAATGGTTGGTATGGGTAGCCATCTTCTTCATCGCATGGCCGGCGCCGTATGGATGGATAAGCATCTATTGCCCGATACTCATGTGGCATTTCCTGAATAATGTTACGGGAGTAAAAATTACAGAAGAACATATGGTGAAGACAAGAGGAGAGAAGTATTTGCAATACCAGCGTTCTACTTCGGCTTTTATACCTTGGTTTAAAATGAATAAGTAAAGAGCGAGGAGCCAGGAGGTACGGATAACCTTGCTCGTACCTCCTGGCTCCTCGCTAACAATAGAGCTATTAAATTTAAAATACAATTATTATGTGGTACACAAGTTTATTAGAAAAAGATTTAGTCCCTGATTTTTTGATTCGCAAAGGCATCAGAGGTCTATTGAAGCAGCGCATCAAAGAGGAGACGAATCCTGATCTGGAAGTACAGCAGCAACACTTTATGGATTTACTGAAAACCTTCAAAAGTTCTGCTATCGCTGTAGAAACAAAGGCGGCCAATGAACAGCATTACGAAGTACCTACACAATTTTATCTTAATGTGCTGGGTAAGAATCTAAAGTACAGCAGCGGCTATTGGAAAAAAGGCAATACAGATTTCGATCGTTCGGAAGATGACATGTTGGAACTGACTTGTCAACGCGCTGAATTGAAAGATGGCATGGAAATTTTAGAATTAGGTTGCGGCTGGGGTTCGTTGACTTTGTTCATGGCTAATAAATTTCCTAATTCTAACATTCTCGCTGTTTCCAATTCAGCTACTCAACGTGCACACATCGAAGAGACAGCCAGACAAAGAGGATTGAGTAATGTGAAGATTATCACAGCAGATATTAATGTGTTTACTACTGATCGTCGTTTCGATAGAATCGTATCCGTGGAAATGTTTGAGCACATGCGAAACCATGCGCAATTGTTTGAGAAAATTTCAGGTTTCTTAAAAGCAGAGGCGAAGATGTTCATTCACATTTTCACGCATAAAGAATTGACGTATTTATTCGAAGTCAAAGACGATAGCGATTGGATGTCGAAGTATTTCTTTACCGGCGGTATGATGCCTTCAGACCATTACTTGTTGTATTTCCAGGAACATTTCAAGATTCAAAACCACTGGAGAGTAAATGGTACACATTACTCTAAAACTTCTGAAGCCTGGCTCAGTAAGATGGATCAGCATAAAGAGATCATTATGCCATTGTTCGAAAAGACGTATGGAAAGGATCAGGCGATCAAATGGTGGGTGTATTGGAGAGTATTTTTCATGTCATGTGCGGAGCTATGGGGTTATGATAATGGGAATGAATGGTTTGTGAGCCATTATTTATTTCAAAAAAGGTAAATCCAAGTTCTGAAGCGTGTTCGTATATGTAGAAAAGCTAAGCTATGAACACGCGCATGTATACTCTTTTTATTCTGATGGTGTCGTCTCTTTTAGTGTGTGCAAAATTGAACGTCAAAGAAGAATACCTGACATACCAGGGAATAGCAACGGACTTAAAATCGAATAAGTTCTACTATTTGGAAGAGCATATGGAGACGATTGATCACCACGTGTTAAAACAAACGGTGATACAATACAAAGACTCGGCAGGTGCGGTGATTGCAAGAAAAGTAATCAATTATTCAGGTAATAAAGTAACTCCTGTTTTCGAGCAAAACGATTACCGTGACGGTTATACAGAAGGCGTCTCCTTTGCGGGGAACAAATTGGTATTGAAGTTTAGAAAGAATAAAAAGGAAACCTTGAAAACGAAGTCCATTGATATGCCTGCTAATTTGGTAGTAGATGGAGGGTTCAATTATTACATCAAAGGGAATTGGGCAGAGTTGACAGCAGGGAAAACGAAAGTATTCAATTTTGCGGTACCCTCTCAATTAGATTATTTCTCTTTTAGACTCTACAAAGATTCTCAACAAAACGATGAGATTGTTTTTAAAATGGAACCCGATAATTACCTGTTGAGAAAATTGGTAGATCCTATACGAGTAACCTACAACGTATCTACTAAGCGTATCATCAAGTACGAAGGATTATCAAATATAAACGATAAGAAAGGGAAGAGCTATCTGGTGAAAATCATGTATCCAAAAGTAGGTCCTTAATTTTGAACGAAAGAATTATGAACATAGCGATTATAGGTACGGGCATTGCCGGGATGGGATGCGGTCATTTTTTACACGAGAAATACAACCTCATCTTTTACGAACAAAATAATTACGTAGGGGGTCATACCAATACAGCCTATGTAGAAGGCGACAGACCTGTGGATACCGGTTTTATTGTATTCAATGATATTACTTATCCCAACCTGGTTCGTCTATTTAAAAAGTTGCATGTAGAGGTATACAATACCGACATGTCTTTCAGTGTACAACATGTTCCGAGTAAAGTAGAGTATTGCGGTTCCAGTTTAAATTTGATTTTCGCTCAGCGTAAAAATATTTTCAACCTGAAATTCATCCAATTTATTTTAGAGATAGGTCGCTTCAATAAAGAATGTACGAAGATTTTAGATAATCCGGTTTATGAAAAATACTCCATGGCCGACTTTGTAAGAGAAGAAGGTTATAGCGAAGATTTCTTATACAAGTACCTGGCACCCATGAGCTCCGCTCTATGGTCGACTCCTACAGACATTACCATTAAATTTCCTGCTGTTGCCCTGGTAAGATTTTTTAAGAACCACGGTTTATTGGGTTTGTCGACACAGTACCAATGGAAAACCGTTCGCAACGGAAGTTGGGCCTACCGTGACAAATTGATTGCTCCTTTCAAAGACAAAATGAAAACCAATGCAAAAGTAAAAAAAGTAGTTAGAGTAGGTGATAAGGTAAAAGTTTACGATGAGCAAGGTGACGAAGCGGAGTTCGATAAAGTCATTCTCGCTTGTCATGCCGATCAGGCATTAGCTTTATTGGGAAATGCAACGGATTTAGAAAAAAACTTATTAAGCCCGTTTGAATACCAAAGGAATATCGCCACACTTCATACCGATGCTTCTTTGATGCCGAAGATCAAAAAGACCTGGTCTGCCTGGAACTACCGCATTGAAAACATCAACAATGAATTGGTGGCACATACCATTTATTACATGAATAAGCTTCAGGATATTTCGAAGACAAACGATTATTTTCTATCCATTAATCAACCCCATACGGTTGATCCTTCGAAGATTCTAAAAACGATTGAGTACGAGCATCCGATCTTTACTCCTGAAGCCTATAAGGCACAAGGTGAATTGCACCAATTGAATGAAAATGGTCAAGTCTATTTCTGTGGAAGTTACTTCAAATATGGGTTCCATGAGGATGCTTTTACTTCAGCCGTTAATCTGTGCACCAAACTGACCGGTAAAGATGTCTGGGAAGATTAAGCAAGCTAGGAGCCAGGAGTGAAGAGGTACGAATTATCGAGCATACCTTAAATCCGGTCAGGATGTTTTCTTCGTAAATATTGAAAAGGAAATCAGCTATGAATTCTTGTATCTATAAATGTTCTGTAATGCACCATAGGCTTGTTCCCAAAAAGAACAAATTCAACTATGATGTGTTTATGTTCTATATAGATTTGGACGAACTGGAGATGCTGTCAAAAAAGAACCGGTTGTTTGGATGGAACAGCTTCAACCTGTTTAGTTTCTACAATAGAGATCACGCGAATACTTTTGAAGGCATTTTGGATAATGGCTCTTCTGTAAAACTGAAAGTCATCGAGTATATAAAACGCAAAGGAATAAACACGGTGCCGTATCGCATGACATTGCTTAGTAATCTCACGACAGCAGGCTACCTGTTCAATCCGGTTTCATTTTATTATTTATTTGATAAAGACGATAAACCGTTTTGTGCTATTGCAGAAGTCAGCAATACCTTCGGTGAAATGAAATTATACCTGATAGATGCTGACCAATTGGTAGGAGATACGTTTTCGGCTATGTTGCCTAAGAATTTCTATGTGTCACCTTTTTCAAAAGCGAATACCTGGTTTCATTTTATTCTAAAAGTACCGGGTGATAAAATCCTTCAGCGAGTAGATGATTACACCGATGCAAAAGGAGATCTCTTCTTGTTAAGTTCGATTGCCGGAGTGAAAGAAAAACTGTCGGATTTCAATATGTTGAAAAGATTCTTGTCCATTCCTTTCATCACCTTGAAAGTAATTGTTCTGATTCACTGGCAGGCAATCAGGATTTATTTGAAAAAAATACCTTATTATAAAAAGAACGAAGACCAACAATTTCAACAACAATACATAAAACTTTAGCAGTTATGGATACTTCACTGTCACTTATAGGAAACAATAAATTCTCTTTGGTTCAATTACTGGTGTTGCGCACATTTGGTAAAATGACGAAAGGCAGATTGCATGTGACAATGCCCAATGGTGAACATTTATATTTCGGAGACGGAGAAGAAGCTGTGTCCGCTACTATTACGATATACAGATCCGCATTTTTTAATAAATGCCTGAAATATGGAGACATTGGTTTTGCTGAATCATATGTGGATGGAGACTGGGGGACGAATAACGTTACAGAAGTTGTGGCTTGGTTTATCCTGAACATGGACAATAATCCATCCATCAGTGGTACGAAGACTTCTTCTTTTATCACGAATGTCTTTTCAAGATTGAATCGTTGGTACCATCTTTCCAGAAAAAATACAATCAATGGTTCACGAAAAAATATTTCAGAACATTATGATTTGGGAAATAGCTTTTATAAACTGTTTCTTGATCCTACTATGACCTATTCCAGTGGTATTTTCAGAGAGGAGAATACGACATTGGAAGAATCTCAAATTGAAAAATATGACCGTTTGTGCCGCTTATTAAAACTGAAACCTACAGATCATTTGTTAGAAATAGGAAGTGGTTGGGGAGGATTCTCTTCTCATGCGGCGAGAAATTATGGTTGCAAAATCACAACGGTTACCATTTCTCAGGAGCAATACAACTATGCTAAGCAGCGTTTTGAGAAAGAGAATATTTCAGATCAGGTAAATATTTTGTTGGAAGATTACAGAAATATAGATGGTAAGTTTGATAAAATTATTTCCATCGAAATGTTGGAAGCAGTAGGCCATCAGTTCATGCCCACGTATTTTGAGAAATGTAACGAGTTATTAGCGGAGAATGGTTTGCTGGCTTTACAAGTCATCACTTCTCCGGATGCCAGATACGATGAGATGCGCAGAGGAGTAGATTTTATTCAGAAACATATTTTCCCCGGTTCTTTATTGCCTTCCGTTGCTCGTATCAACCAATGCATAAACAAAGCGTCGAATTTGAATCTTTACGATATCAAAGATATAGGTATTGATTATGCGAAGACCTTGAACATTTGGGGAGAAGAGTTCAACAAGAAGAAAGAAGAAATCATGGCATTAGGTATGGATCATCGATTCATTCGTAAGTGGAATTATTATTTCCAATATTGTGAAGCAGCTTTCAGGATGCGTAACATCAGTGTGATGCAGTTGGTGTATACCCGACCAAATAATTTCGAATTCTAAGATGTACAAGGCCCTTATTATTGTGTTGCTATCGTTGCTGTGGAATTGGCCTGTATATGCGCGTCATTACAAGGTGTATAAGAATCTTGACTATGTAAAACCGTCTGAGAAGGATTATGACAAGGTCAGGCATAAGCTTGATGTATATGCTCCCAAGGAGAAAATAGCCACCGGTAAAGTCTTGGTATTTATTCATGGCGGAAGCTGGGATGCGGGCCATAAAGAACTATACAAGTTTGTTGGCCGTGCTTTTGCAGCCAATGGCATTACAACCGTGATCATCAATTACAGATTGAGTCCTGGTACCAAGTACGAGGGCATAGCTTACGACTGCGCCAGAGCCGTTGCCTGGGTGAAGCAGAACATCGGTACATACGGAGGTAATCCTGATGAACTATACGTAGCAGGACACTCCGCAGGAGGCCAACTGGCGGCTTTGATTATATCTGATCCTTCCTTTTTTGATAAGGTGGGTATCGCCAATTCTATTAAAGGATGTATACTGAATGATCCATTCGGTTTGAATATTTACAAATACCTGGAACATGGTTATGACGGTGACGCTACGTTTCGCATCACGTTTACCAATTCTCCTGTCGTTTGGAAAAAGGCTTCTCCATTATTGCTCTTGAAAAAAAATAACGTTCACTATTACATTATGCACGGAGGAAAAACGTATCCGGCTGTATTCAGTGACAGTGAAGACTTTCACAAGAAAAATAGAGAAGTAGGAAACTCCTCAGAGATACATACTGTCGGACGAAAGAAACACATAGGAATGGTACTCCTGTTTTTTCGCAAGCATAATAAGGAAGTGAAGAAAGTGGTAGCGTTTATTAAAAGATAGTTTGTTTGATTGTTGTAGTTTAAGCTGTATGAAGCCTCGGTGATTTTCACGGAGGTTTTTTTGTAATGATAAGCAGTAAATTTCATTTGGTGTCAGGGCTTCAGACCTGACACTGCCAGACAATTGTAAACTGTTTTGTTAATCCTGACTGTCTTACCCCTAAATCCCCTAAAGGGGACTTAAATACAAAATTAATTTATTGTCTACCGAGATGTTGTCCCTGCTGGGACAATTCAGATACTCCGTCTTCTTGGAAGAATCATGAATTGAAAAAAGCTTGTCCCGCGAGGGACAACATCCCGGTAGAAAGATTGTATCACAAATAAAAAGTCCCCTTCAGGGGATTTAGGGGTAAGACAGTTAGAGGTAACCTCAGAAACAGAAACAGAAACAGAAACAGAAACAGAAACAGAAACAGAAACAGAAACAGAAACAGAAACAGAAACAGAAACAGAAACAGAAACAGAAACAGTAGAAAAGCAAAAAGCCCTGATCGATGACCAGGGCTTTTTGCTTTTTGTTTTTAATATTCTTAAACGTTTCCTATCAAATATAAAGCGGCTAGTGTAGGAGTAGGGCTACCGCCTTTTTTCTCCAGTGTCACAGCGAAGGCTTGTGCTTTGCCTATGGTTTTCAATTGCTGCAAGACATTCGTGTTTTCCATATCAAATACACCTGCATCTACCGGCTGTCCGTCCACAATGGCCCAGAGCTGGTATTGCTGATCAGCAGCTGGGGCAGGTAAAGAAGCTAAACCACCGAGGTATACTTGTTTGGAAGATTTGTTCCACAATACTTTCGCGGCAGAGTTAGGAGAAAGAGCAGAACCTTTCAATGTGATCAATACAGAACTTGTATCTTGTATCAAGCTTAGATAATTGGTTGTTTTATCTAATTCCTGTTTGGTCAAATTGATGTTATTGGCTAATGTTCCTTTCTCTACTTCCAATGCGATTACTCGTCCTTCCGCATGTTGCCATTTGTTCCAGAAATATCCGGCACTGGCTGTAGATACAATAGCTAGCGCCACAGATGCAGCTATAGCCTGACGGTAGAAAGCAGGAATAGGAATCACTTTCACTTCTTTAGTTTCTGCAAAATCAAGTTGTGAAGCAATTTTAGATTTAAGAGCAGGTGAGGGATTTTTAGCATATGACAAGGCAATGTTTTCCAGATCACCTTCCAGCTTGTCTAGTTCAGCGCGTATTTCCGGATATTGTTTGACATATGCTTCCACTTCGCCGGCTTCCGCTGCGGTCAACCCACCCAGGAGGTAGGTTTCCAGTATTCCTGACGCTATGTACTCTTTTATGTTCATTGGAATAGTTCTCTAAGTTTGGACATTGCTGACCGTACTCTTGTTTTTACAGTTCCCAGTGGAATGTTAAATTCTTCTGCGATTTCAGATTGAGAATAACCTTCGAAATACATTTTCTGTATCAGAAATTGATGTTCTTCCGGTAACTTTTTGAGTACATCCCGGACATCAATATGGTCCATGTTATGTTTCTCTGAATACCCTGTATCTCCTATATCTACGAAGGTAGAGAGGTCATCGGTTTTACTTCCTGACTTAAATTCTTTGGAGCGAAGTTTGTCAATGGCCATGTTTCTGGCAATATTCAGCATCCATGTAAAAAAACGTCCTTTTGAGGCGTCGTAATCGTCAATTTTTTTCCAGATTTTAATAAAAGTATCCTGGAGAATTTCTTCTGCAAATTCCTCTTTTTTAACAATCATATGGATGACTCCATATAAGGAAGTAGAATAGTTGTTATAAAGTACATCGAAGCCTCTTTTGTCTTTGGACACCAGGAGCCTGACCAGTTCTTCTTCTTCTATTTTTATTTTCGGAGCGATTGTATAAATCTTTACTTCTGCTAAACTAAGCTAGTCATCGAATATATACAAAGAAATGAATCAAAACAATTCTCAATAGTTTTTTGTGTGCTGGTATGCTTATTGTAAATTCAAACATCGATACCCTTTTAGTCGTTGGGTTTGTGTTGAAGTATCTGGAAGACTAATTATTTACACATGAGAATAACATTGTATGCATTGATTCTTTTAGGAATCAGTTTCACAACATGGGCTAAGAAAGATTTTACGGTCAATAAGGATATTCCTTATCTTGATCCTTCTGCAGCAGGATATGATAAGACGAGTCATTCTTTGGATGTATATGTTCCCCATAACGTTTCGGGAAAAAAGAATAAAGTATTGATTTTTATTCACGGTGGTGCCTGGAAAGGTGGTTCAAAAGATTCTCCCAGACACCGTAACGTAGGCAAATCATTTGCTAAGAATGGTATTGTAGCGGTAGTGATTAATTACAGAGTGTGGCCGGAAACAAAATACTACGGCATGGCGGAAGATTGTGCGAAAGCTTTTGCCTGGGTTGAGAAAAATATTGAACAGTATGGTGGTGATAAAAATGAAATTTATGTTTCGGGGCATTCCGCAGGCGGACATCTGGCGGCATTGATTACCACCGACTCCAGCTATTTAATGAAAGAAGGTTTTCAGAGTTCGATCAAAGGCTGTATTCTCAATGATCCATTTGGATTAAACATGTTGCAGTATTTAGGACAAGGAAATCCAGTCGATGCCTTGTTGTTCAACATTATTTTTACAGACTTGCCAAGCGAATGGAAAAAAGGTTCACCGTATTATCACATTGAAAAAGATAATGTGCGCTATTACATTCTTCATGGTGGTATTACCATGTCGACAGTGAAAGAACAGTGCAAAGAGTTTTATGATCGAAACCGTTACCTGAATAATTCTATCGAAATGCATGTAGTGACCTTAAGGTCGCACATTCCGATGTTGGGTGTTTTCTGTCGCAAGAATGCAAAGCATCTGAAAAAAGTAGTACGGTTCATCAAACAATAATTTAAGTATAAAATAAATCTGATGAATGCCAACGATTGGATCACTCAATTGAATCTTCTTCCTCATCCCGAAGGAGGTTATTACAAAGAAACATACCGCTCAAAAGATGAATCTGTATTTGATCGTTTCAATGGGAAAAGAAATATCAGCACGGCCATTTATTTTTTATTAGAAGGAAAAGATAAATCGCATTTCCATCGCATTCAATCGGACGAACTTTGGTTTTTTCATGAAGGCAGTCCATTAGAAATTTTTATTTTACGGGAAAGTGAAATAGAAATTATAACATTAGGGAAAAATACAGGAAAGTCAGAACAGCTGCAGGCCATCATTCCCGCTGGGGTTTGGTTTGGAGCACGAGTAAAGGATCAGGAAGGGTATGCTTTGGTGAGTTGCACTGTTGCCCCTGGATTTGATTTTAGGGATTTTGAATTAGGAAAGAAGAAGGGATTGTTGAAGTTGTTTCCTCAATATGTAAAAATTATTGAAGAGTTAGGCTATCCGAATTAACCCCTAAATCCCCTGAAGGGGACTTCCCAGCAAAATGCTTTCATGTATGTTTTACCCATTGAAGATATTTATCAACTACCAAACTCAAGTCCCCTTCAGGGGATTAGGGGTTGCACGGTTTTGGTTTAGTTAATAACTATTTTTTACTATGCTCTAAAAGCGTATTAAACAATTTCTCTTCCGCAATGCTACAGCCGCTTTCCAACAATTGAAAAATTACTTTCTCGCGTTCTTCGGTATATGTTTGTTCTTTGGAATACATCGTGATGCCAATAGAATCAGGGGCTTCGTTCCATTGTTCAAAAAAATCAGGATCGGTTAGATCTAAACCGGATTCATCGGAAAGTTGTATGCCGATCATGTGCAGGCTTTCTTCCTTGCAGTGAAAGACCATCCAATCCTGGCGAGTGACGTGTTCTACGTATTTTATTTTTTTCAATACATTCTCAAATACCATGTCGCTGAATACATCAATCAATTCATTGACACGATTGATGTTGCTAGCCTTTAAGTCCAGCCATTCCGGTGCGGTAATTTGATTGCTCGCCAGAAAATTGACGAATTCAGGTTCTAGTTCCTGAAGTTCTTCGTTACTAAGTCTTTTGTATTTCATGGAGGTGAAGGTGCTTAGCCAATTCCCAAAAGCGCTTGTAAGGCTTTCCAAAGATTGGCTTTAAGAGCCGTGTTTTGTGCCAAAGCAGACAAGGGATCGCTGAGCAAAAGTTGTTTGCCGGATATTGTTTTGGCTTGGTATACGTTGAGTTGAGCTTGTTTGGCAGTTTTGAGTGCTTCTGCATCACAGAAGACAATGACTTTGGAAGCCGGAAGTTCGTCTGTAAACAATAAACCATTGGTAGTATCCGCTTCCAGGAATGCAATATCTGAAGGATTTAGTTTGCAGGCTTTCAGGATATTGTTCAACAAATCGCGGTCGGCAGTTTGCAGCACCGTTTTTTTGCCCCAGAATACTATGCACAAAGCGGAAGATTGTCCGGCATGCAGGACAGTTAATGCTGGCTGTTGGGTAATAGGTGTTTGCGTAATATTTACGACAGGTTGTTCTACTGGTACCGTTTTTTCTGCAGGAGGAGATATCACTTTTTCAGCTACAGGAGCGGTTTTCAACGTTGCTCCGGTAGTAGGAAAGACATATAGGTCTTCGGAAAAGATATACGGGTAAAAGTCCTCGATCATGCTCATCAAAGATAATAAATGTCGTTTGTATGTGGAAGAATGTTGGTAAAAAAGAGGAATAGACCTAGCTTTGCAGAGCAATTCAATTGTTTTACCCATCAACGCCCAAAAACATGGCCAAAGGTCCTATTTCTCAATTTGCTGAAAAGCATTTCTTACATTTCAACGCAGCGGCTTTAATGGATGCTGCCAAAGGTTACGAAGCACAAATGACCGATGGAGGTAAAATGATGATTACTCTGGGAGGTGCGATGAGTACCGCCGAACTGGGTAAGTCATTGGCCGAAATGATCCGTCAGGATAAAGTGCAAATCATTTCTTGCACCGGAGCCAATTTGGAAGAAGACATCATGAACCTTGTGGCGCATGATTTTTATAAAAGAGTTCCCAACTACCGCGACCTGAGTCCTCAGGAAGAAAGAGAGTTGCTGGACAATCATTACAACCGCGTTACAGATACTTGCATTCCGGAAGAAGAAGCATTTCGTCGTTTGCAAAAACACATTTTCAAAGTGTGGGATACTGCGGATAAAAAAGGAGAGCGTTATTTCCCGCATGAATTCATGTACCAAATGTTGTTGTCGAAAGAACTGGAACAATACTACCAGATCGATCCGAAAGACAGTTGGATGCTGGCTGCAGCAGAGAAGAATTTACCAATCGTTGTGCCGGGATGGGAAGATTCTACGATGGGTAACATCTTCGCTTCTTATTGTTATAAGAAAGAAATGAAACCTACGACCATGAAATCTGGTATTGAATACATGATGTGGTTGGCAGACTGGTATATCCAAAACTCTTCCGGTAAAGGTGTTGGTTTCTTCCAGATCGGCGGAGGTATAGCCGGTGATTTTCCGATTTGTACAGTGCCTATGTTGTACCAGGATTTGGAAATGGAAGAGATTCCATTCTGGGCTTACTTCTGTCAGATCTCTGATTCAACAACCAGTTACGGTTCTTATTCAGGAGCTGTTCCCAATGAAAAAATCACCTGGGGTAAATTAGATATCGACACACCGAAGTTTATAGTAGAGTCAGATGCGACGATTGTAGCGCCGCTGATGTTTGCTTGGATACTTGGTTGGTAAATTATAGTTGTTAGTTAGATAGTGGTTAGTTGTTAGTTCGCTTACAGCTAACCATTTTTTTTTATTTAATATTTTTAAAAAAAACAACTAACAACTAACAACTAACAACTAACAACTATTTTACTTACCGAATAAAGTCTTCAACGACTCCGCCTCCTCCGGCTTCATCCTACCCGCCAATACCAGTCTGAGTTCACGGCGTTTTAGGGCGCTTTCGAATAGCGCTTTTTCTTCGGTTGTTTCAGGAACAAGTTCAGGAACTTTCACCGTTTTGTTTTCAGCATCTACTGCAACGAAAGTGAAAAAAGCTTCGTTGGTTTTTATTCTTTCTTTTCCTTTTGGAATGTTTTCCGCAAACACTTCGATGTGCACTTCCATCGAACTGTTAAAAGAACGTGTGACTTTAGACGTTAACGTAACTACACTGCCTATCGTAATGGGATGCGTAAAGGATACATTGTCTACTGACGCGGTAACGACTGTAGTGCCCGAATGACGCTGTGCCGAGATGGCAGATACGATGTCCATCAGGTACATTAATCTTCCTCCCATCAGGTTGTTGAGGGTGTTGGTATCGTTGGGAAGGACCAGTTCGGATTTAATGACTAGGGAATCGTTGGGAGATTTTTTCATAATAGTGATTAGTCGTTAGACGTTAGAAGTTAGTAAAAATATATCTAACTGTAATAAATGAAAGGAATGTATGATTTAATAAATCTAACCACTAACGTCTAACGACTATTTTCCCCAACCGTGTTTCCCGACTAACGGTACAAAACGAAACTGTCCGAATTGTTCGCGTTGAAATTCATTTTCGCTTTTGCGGATGATGCGCATCATGGTTTGGTTAGCGCTGTCTCCAACAGGAATGACCAGGTGTCCGCCGACTTTCAATTGTTTCATCAATGTTTCCGGTATAGAAGGAGCGCCGGCTGTGACAATGATGCTGTCGTAAGGGGCGTATTGAGGAAGGCCTAAAGTACCGTCCATGCAGAAGAACTGGGCCTTGTAGCCCATTTGACCCAGGGTATACTTCGCTTTTTCAGACAAGCGATGGTGGTACTCTATGGTATATAATTTGGCCCCCATTTCCAGTAATACACAGCTCTGATAGCCAGATCCCGTGCCGATTTCAAGCACTTTGTCACCTTTTTGAACATTAAGCAAAGAGGTTTGAAATGCAACCGTATAAGGCTGAGAAATGGTCTGTCCTTCGTCGATTGGAAAAGCTTTGTCCTGGTAAGCATGTTCCAGGAAAGCATTGTCCAGAAACACATGCCGTGGGATACGACCGATGGCATTCAATACGGATTGGTTAGTAATTCCCTTCTCTATCAATAGGTTAACCAATTGTTTCCGTAATCCCTGATGCCTGAAAGAGTCAATTAAATTCATTGTTTTCTACTACCTCTAAAATGTGTATTTTTGCAAGGTCAGCTGTGCTGCAATTTAAACTATCTATTCGATATTTATCGGATTAATTTTATTCCATTGGAAAGAAGACTTTTATTTACACGTTTTATTCTCTTAGACTGGCTGGTATCAGTAATCGCGTGGATTATTTTTTACATGGAACGTAAAGAATTATTGAATGAACACCAGGAGTCTATTGGCATTCCACTGTTGTTGAATGCGGCTATCATAGGTTTGTTTTGGGTAGCATTACTTGCGCTAACGGGTTTTTATAATGATATCTTTTCCAAATCAAGAATCAGGGAAGTCTTCCGTCTTATTCCTGTTGTCTTAGTAGGAGTGGTTTTGATTTTCCTTGCCTTGTTGCTCGATGACGAAGGTGTGACGCGCTATACAGAGTATTATAAAACATTGAGTTATTATACGACGGTCCAGTTTTTCGCTTTGTTTCTGGCAAAAGTATTTGCCATCACCTCCATTAAAATTTCTATTTCAAGAGGACATATTTATTTCAAAGCGGTACTGATCGGTTCCGATCAAAAGGCATTGGATCTGTACGAAGAAATTGAACGAGAGCATAAGAATCAGGGCATTCGTTTTGCCGGCTATATGCATGTCAATGAGTACAACCACAACCTCTGGAAAGAGAAGTTACGTCATATCGGACCCTATGTACACATTGGTAAATTGATTCGTATTGCAAAGATCAACCATGTCATCATTGCCATCGAACCTTCCGAGCATGCTAAAGTGACGGATCTGATGAGCAGACTGGAAGGCCTGGATGTGAAAGTGAGCATCATTCCCGATGTGTATCAATTGTTGTTGGGTTCTGTGAAAGTAACACAGGCTTTTGGCCTACCGTTTATTGAGATCAGTCAGGACTTGATTCCGCTGTGGCAAAAAGCATTGAAAAGAGCGATCGATATTGTCGCTTCTATTGCAGTGCTGGTGATTGGTTTTCCCTTCTTGGGTGTGGTGGCTTTGATTACAAAGTATACTTCACATGGGCCTGTCTTCTTTTCACAGGAACGGATAGGCAGAGGAGCGGTTCCGTTTAAGATTTACAAATTCAGAAGCATGTACATCGATTCGGAAAAACACGGACCGGCTTTGGCTTCTTCGAAAGATTCCAGGATCACTCCTTGGGGCAAGTTCATGCGGAAATCCAGATTGGATGAATTTCCTCAGTTTTATAATGTGTTGATCGGTGATATGAGCCTCGTAGGTCCAAGACCTGAACGTCAGTTCTTCATTGATCAGATCATGCTCAAAGCTCCTTATTACAGGCATCTGCACCGCGTCAGACCGGGCATAACATCTTTAGGTCAGGTGAAATTTGGCTATGCGGAAAACGTAGACCAAATGGTAAAAAGATTAAAGCATGATATCCTTTATATCGAGAACATGTCTTTGGCCATGGATTTTAAAATCATGTGGTATACTATTTTTACGATTATAAAAGGAAAGGGGAAGTAGTATGTTTACCGGCATAATAGAAGCAACAGGCATTGTAAAAAAAGTGGAACGGGATAGAAGCAATATGATTCTTACCGTGGCGTCTCCCATTTCCGGAGAATTAAAAATAGATCAGAGCATAGCGCACAACGGCGTATGCTTGACTGTGGTGGCATGTGATGAAGAAAAGCATCGCATGGTGTTGATCGATGAGACACTTCAGAAAACGAATTTTGGTTTGATCAAAGAAGGAGATGAAGTGAATTTGGAACGTTGTTTGATATTTAACGGGAGATTGGATGGCCACATGGTACAAGGTCATGTAGACCTTACCGGTACCTGCAAAGAAGTCATTGATCAGAATGGAAGCTGGAAGTATGTAATAACCTATGATGCGAACAGTGGCTTTGTAACAGTACCCAAAGGTTCGATTTGTTTAAATGGTATCAGTTTAACCGTTGTAGATTCGAAGCCAGGACTGTTATCTGTGGCGATTATTCCCTACACGTTTGAACATACAAATATGAAAGATGTGATAGCCGGTAGTAAAATCAACATTGAATTTGATATTATAGGGAAATATATTGCGCAATACACTTCCGTATATAAGCCTCAACCTTAATTGTTTTGTTGCGTACAAGTAGTTAATTTTAAGTATAAACGTATTTTTCATGAATGCCATTATTATAGGTTCATCTAAGTCTGAGATTGAAATATTGAAAAGCTACCTGGAGAAGGTGAATGTGATCGATATTGTTGCAGTGATTGAAAATCCGGATAATGAAGTTCCGGATTTGGAGAAGGATGAAGTTGGACTGATGTTTATAGGCGCTGAATTAGTCGGGGGGAAATCTTTCGATGTGTTTGATTTTTTTGAACGCTCTATACCTGTCATTGCTTTTTCCAAGGAAGAAAAATATGCTGTCAAATCTTTTGATGCCGGTGTTGTTGATTACATGTTGTTACCAGGTTCATTCGATAGATTTTCAAGAGCGGTGAAGCGAGCAGAACGTGTGGCCAATGCGAATGCTAATATTCCTGAGATTAAAGACATGTATGTGCGTTCTAATGCCAAGAGTTTAAGGGTGCCCTTTGACAGTGTCCTATACATCGAGGCTATGGCCGACTACGTGATCATACAAACAGAAGACTGCAAATACATTGTGCATTATACAATGAAAGGGATTCAGGATAAATTACCTGCCGATCGCTTTGTGAGAGTACACCGTTCCTATATTTTGAACATGGATAAAATTCATGCGATCGATAACCAGGAAGTGATCATCAAGGAAAAAAGAATTCCGATTGGCGCGTCTAACAAAGACTATTTCTTTAGCCGATTGAATTTGATTTAATCGGATAACGTTTCATCAATACATGGCATAGCTTAGCCATTAGATAGGCTACCAGCACTCCACATAGCGCTCCTGTAAGGATATCGAGCGGGTAGTGTTTTCCCAGGTAAATTCTGCTGTAAGAAACAATTGCTGCCCAGGCAAACAGCCATCCCCATGGTTTTGCTTTTCCAAAAATAAGCCAAATAAAGCAGGCCAGGCCAAAGGTGTTGGATGCATGTGAAGAAAAGAATCCATATGTGCCTCCACAATCTGTTACCATACGTAGTAAGGGAACTATAGATGGCTCATGACAAGGTCTCAAACGTTGTGTAAGAGGTTTCGCTAAGCCTGAAGCCAGTTGATCGCAAAGCACGATGGTCAGTACCACACAGGCCACAATCCAAACGGTATCGTATTTGAATTTTTTGATCAGGAAGTATAATAGCAAAGCATAAAAAGGAATCCATATAAACGTTCCGGAGATAGCAATCATGGCAAGGTCTGCCCATGCAGCGGAGACATGAGTATTCAGGTACACCAGCGCTTGCTGATCCCATTCGATGAGTTGATTAAGCATGCTCATTGGTCCAGTCGATTCCTTTTTTTAATTGTGCGAGTGTTGCTTCTTCTTTGCTTCCTGCTTGTGTCTGGAAGTCATATTCCCAGGAGGCTTCAGGAGGAAGGCTCATCAAGATGCTTTCTGTACGGCCGTTGGTATCCAATCCGAATTTTGTTCCTTTATCGTTTACCAAATTAAATTCCACATACCTGCCTCTGCGAATTTTTTGCCATTGTTTTTCAATCGGAGAAAAAGGAAGGGTATGATTTTTTTTCAGGAGTGGAACGTATAACTCTGTAAAGAGCATGCCTGTTGCTTTGACAAAGGCGAACACCTGTTCTTTACTCAATCCGTAGTTGGACTCATTTAAATGATCAAAGAAGATTCCACCTATGCCTCGCGTTTCTTTTCTGTGTGGGATATAAAAATAATCGTCCGCCCATTTTTTAAATGTGGTATAGAAATCCGGATGAAAGGAATCGCAATGTGCTTTTAATTTCTTGTGAAAGAATTGTGCGTCTTCTTTTACGATATAATGTGGTGTAAGGTCAATGCCACCGCCAAACCAATAGGTGCCGTTGCTCATTTCAAAATACCGGATGTTCATGTGAATGATCGGTACATGAGGATTGTTGGGATGCAGGACAATCGATACGCCTGTAGCAAAGAAGTCAGAAGGGGGTAGTGCCAATGCCTCCAATATTTTCTCCGGCGTATTTCCGTGCACGGCAGAAAAACCAACACCACCTTTTTCTAATACATTACCATTCTTCAAGGTGCGTGATCTTCCTCCTCCTCCTTCTTCGCGTTGCCAGAGGTCTTCGTGAAATACCGCTTTACCGTCTGCCTGTTCCAATTGTTGACAGATGTAATCTTGTATGTGTTTGAATTCTTCTGTGATGTGTTCTTTTGTCATGGTCAATTAGAATGGATAACCAATTCCGATGTTGAAAGTCGGTGATTTGGTAATGGTTTGTGCTAATACATAACGTTTGCCTACAGCTTCTGAAGGATCCAGCAATTTGTAACCCATATCAAAGCGTATAATCAGGAAAGTGAAGTTGAGACGTACACCATATCCTGTACCTACGGCAATATCCGGAATGGATTCGAAATATTTAAATTCTGAACCGGGGCGTGTCGGATCTTTTAATGTCCATACGTTACCAGCATCCAGAAACACCGCGCCTTCCAGGAACCAGTAGATTTTGAAACGATATTCTATACTGGTTTCTAAAAGAATTTCACCGGGTTGTTCAAAGAGGTATCCATTTTTTAAATCTTTGTATGAACCAGGTCCAAGACGTCGTGGCTGCCAGGCTCTGATACTGCTGGTCCCACCAGAAAAGAAATATTTTTCATAGGGTAGAATGTAACTACCAGCTTTTGCGTAGCCAGACGAACCGTAAGGCCTGGTAACACCTGCTATTAATTTAGCCGCTACACTATGCTTCTTTCCTATGGGTCTTGTACCGCGCATGTCCACCTGGAACTTGATGTATTCAAAATATTGCAGACCCAATAATTTGTTATCCTGTTCTTTGGTAATATAACGACTGATCAGGTTAGGAATATTTCCTCCAATCTCTACATACGGTTTAAAAAAGAAACTCGGTTTGTTGGTCCCAAATTGAAAATTGTTGTAAGCGTAGTAAAAGTTAAAATTCGTAACGATAGATTGTCTGAAGGTCACATACAAGTTGTTTCCCGATGATCTTAAGGTATCCAGGTAATGCTGGAATTCTTGGGTCTTAATGTTGGAGTTGACCACATACATGTCAATTGGAGTGATCCCAAATTGACTGAATTTATTTTTGCCCAAAAAGAAATAAGAGAGAGAAGCATTGATAAACGTCCTTCTGTATTCATAGCGGTCAATAAAACCATAACCTGTCAAAATCCTCGATCGCGGTGCGCTGCGTTCTACTCTGTTCCTTAGACCAGGAAACAATAACGATGGAAAGGTGAGACTAATCCCACTATTGAATTGCTGCGTGGTCAGTACATTGTCAACGTTCAGCGCAGAAGCTTGGCCTTCCAAGCTGTAACGCACAAAAGCTTCAAAGATCTCGAAGTTTTTAAAGACGTTACGTGCTTTGAATGACACGTTTAAAAAGGGACCTGGAATATAGCCTTGTCCTACCGATAGGCCATATTCTTGCGAGAGTTGATATTTTTTTAACGGGCTGGTGTAGATATAAATTTTTAACGCATTGACTCCTGTATCTAAACTATCGGCATGCAGTGTGTCTTTCTTGATGATGTCCGGTTTTATATTGACCAAGCGGAACATATCCAATGTTCCCAATCTACGCTGTATCCCTTCTATTTTGCGCTGGTCATAAGTCTCTCTCTTTTTTAAATAGATTTTTCTACTTAAAATTTTTGTGTTGTATTTTCTTCCATACAGTTGGTAGGTGATGATACCGTCTTGTATTTCCTCGTAGTTGTTGGGCATCGAGTTGCCCTGACTGACTTCTGCGAAGAACGCCGCTTCATCAATATGAAAGACCGTAAACTGGCTGCTGTCGTCTGTTTTGATGTGCAGTGTAATATCCAGTTGATGGGCATTTAAACTGCTGTCCAGCGTATAGTAAATGTTCTGCTTGGAAATTTTGTAGTAGCCTTTGTTTTTTAAAATGGAGAAAAGACGATCACGTTCATCCGAAAGATTTTGTTCGTTGTATTGTATGTTTTTGCTGAGCTCAGAGCCTCCTTTAAAAGCTGCATTGAGAGAGTCTATCCGAGGATTTGGAATGTCGTATAAAATGTTACGTACCATGTACGGTTGTTTCTCATTGACATGGTAAGTCACTTTCGCCTTTCTTTTTTTAAAACGAACGGACCAGGTGACTTCATTTTCTAAAAAGCCTTTTGATTTTAAATGGCGGTGAATGTTTCTTGTACTTTCTATGCTGCTTAAAGAATCAAAGACAACAGGTGCTTCGCCTATAGTCCGCATGACCCAGTTGCCTTCCGTTAGATTTTTATAGCTTTTTGACAAGCGCTTATTTTTCTTCTCACGCAATCTGTTTTTTCTTTTTTCTGTTTTGGCTTTTTCAATGCGTCGATTGAAAGCGGCTTCCTGGTGATTGTATTGTTTTTGCAATGCCACGGTATCGTACCAGCTTTTGCCAAAATAATAGAAACCCAAATAGATTTGAAAGCCAAGAATGTTGCGGTTACTTTTTTGCTTTATGTAAGTGCTCAGCTCGTCTTCTGATAATTTTTTAGTACCTTGAACAGACTGTTTGGTCAGTAAGTGTTTGCCTTTGTATTTTGGGTCATTGCTGAAATAGCGTAAGCTGGGTTTGCAACTGACTAAGAGTAGTGCAAAACCGGCAAAAAACAGTACGAAATGATATATGGATTTCTTTGTCAAATCTGATGCTAAGCAAAAACGATATAAAAATCATCAAATCTCTGCAGAATAAAAAATACAGGAAGACATATGGTCTTTTTACTGTGGAAGGAGAGAAAAATGTGGTCGAACTGATCCAGGCCAAATGGCCTATTCAGCGTCTGATCATCAGCGAACGTTTTGCCGACAAATACCGCTCTTTGTTGACTTCCATCAAGCAACCTGTTGATATTGTTTCTGACAGTCAGCTGGGGGAACTGAGTCATTTAGAGTCGAACCACTCGGCTCTGGCGGTTGCACCCCTAGTGGATCGTAGCAAGGAGCAACCCGATACGAGCAAATCCATGCTGGTGCTTTGCAATGTACAGGATCCCGGCAATCTCGGAACCATCATCCGTACGGCAGATTGGTTTGGGATAGAACAGATTGTCTGTTCTCCGGTTACGGTAGAGTGGTTTAACCCCAAGGTGATTCAAGCCACGATGGGAGCCTTTATACGAGTAAAAGTTTTTTATCAGGAATTGGAGCCTTTTCTGAAAACGATACAACAGCCTATTATAGCAGCTGATTTACAGGGAAGTAATATTTACGATCATCAATTTTCAGACCCTTCGGTTATTTTAATGGGCAGTGAGTCACACGGCATTCCGGAGGACTTGTCTTCTTACATTACCGATCGACTGACCATTCCTTCTTTTGGAGAAACGGAGTCGTTAAATGTGGCGATTGCGACGGGGATTTTTTGTTTTGCGTTGAGAAG
Organism: Chitinophagaceae bacterium; assembly: GCA_028288405.1. Taxonomy (GTDB): domain Bacteria; phylum Bacteroidota; class Bacteroidia; order Cytophagales; family Cytophagaceae; genus JACMQM01. The sequence goes on along the minus strand of JAQBNS010000030.1, from coordinate 3,934 downwards.
GTAGTTGTTAGACGTTAGTGGTTAGTCGTTAGAAGGATGATCATACTTCTTCTTATAATAGATACTGTCTTACCCCTAAATCCCCTTCAGGGGATTTAGGGGTAAGACAGTGAGCATAACAATCAACTAAAAATTAGCGCAGCACTAACGTCTAACGTCTAACGTCTAACTACTTTTTCACTTCCAAATACCGATCAATCACCACATGCACCGCATACAACACAGGCGTCAACACTACTGCAGCGACAAACTTATAGCAATAGTTAAGCAGTCCTACCGATAACAAAAAAGGCCAGCTCCAGCGGTGTGCAGGATCTTTGAAGAGGTAGAAGGCGAGGAATAAGACAACGAAACTGTCAATGAGCTGAGAGACCAGAGTAGAGCCCGTAGCGCGTAACCATATGTGTTTGTCCCCTGTGTAGTTTTTGATTTTATGAAAGATGTATACATCGACCAATTGCCCGATAAGAAAAGCAATAAGCGAAGCGGCGATGATGGACAGACTTTGAGTAAAAATTAAAGAGAAGGCATCGTTGATGTTGAAAGGAGTGCCTTGTGGTGTTTTGGCATATAAGCTCAGCCAGTAGTCAGAAGGTGCGAGTTTGGTCACAATGAACAACATTAAAAAAGCATAAGAGATCAAACAAGCGGCGATGATGCTGATCATGCGTACGCCTTTATGACCAAAGTATTCGTTGATGATGTCCGTGGTAATGAATACCACCGGCCAGAGTACGACACCCGCTGTAAAATTAAAACCAAGAGGAGTCGCGTCAAACAAATGAACCGGTGACCAATCGAGGTTGAATGTTTTTTCCAGTGAAAATAGTTTAACACCTACCAATTCTGCTAATACCGCATTGGTGATGAATATGCCGGAGAGGATGATGAATAGACGGTTACGCTTGTGTGGAGTTCCCGCTTCGATTATTGTGTGCATAATATGAAATAATAAAAGGTACGAGCTAGGAGCAAGGAGGTACGAATAGCTCTGTCGTGCCTCCTTGCTCCTAGCTCGTACCTTGACTAACTGTAAACGTCTGTCCCTCTATCCCAAGGAACGAGTAAGGAAAAACTTTCCGGGCTTCTTCCAACAAAGGATTCAGGTCTTTGTACCGGGCAGAAAAATGACCGAGGATTAATTTTTTCACCTGCATATCTTTCGCAATCTGCGCGGCTTGTGCGGCGGTAGAATGAAAAGTCTCTTTGGCGCGCTCTGCGAAGTCAGCGGTAAAGGTGCTCTCGTGATACAAGAGATTGGTACCGCGCAGCCATTCGGATAACAGGGGAGTATAGATGGTATCCGAACAATAAGCGTAACTCACTTCGGGTAATGGATCAAAGGTGACGTCTTTATTAAGCAATACTATTTTGCCATTGTCATCCAATATGTCCAATCCTTTTTTTAAAGCGCCAAGTTGCAGTAAGGTGAGGTCTCCCGGTAATTTTGACTTGTTGAGTTTTCTGTTGCTCTTCTTTAAGAAGAAACGAAAACCATAACAAGGAATGCGATGCTGAAGAGGAAAAGTTTCGATTTTAAAGCGATCTTCTTCCAACAGTATATAAGGTTTATCACCTTGCAATTCCACCAGGTGTATGGGATAATTAAAACGCGATTCGGAATACATCAGCTGCACCGTGATGATCTCTGCCAGGCCGGGAGGACCGTAGAGGTATAAGTCGTGTTTACGACCCTGAAGATTCATGGTACTCAGTAAACCCACGAGACCAAGGTAATGGTCTCCGTGGAGATGACTGATAAAGATGTGTGAGATTTTAGAGGCTTTGTGATGGTAGCGGTTCAGTTGCATTTGTGTGCCTTCTCCGCAATCAATCAAAAAGGTATGGTGTAGTACACGAACAAGCTGAGAGGTAGGATGCCTATCAAAAATAGGTGTGGCAGAACTTGATCCCAGTATGTTGACTTCGATAGACAATGTTATTCTTCTTCGCCTTCTTTACTCAAGTCGTTTTCGAGGCTGTTCATGAATACAAGATCAATGGCTTCTTCAACGGTAGGCGTAATATTAAGGATGGTATCCAACTGTGAGATTTGAATCAGCTTCGTTACGTGATCGCTCAATCTTGTCAATACAAATGTACCGTTATCGTTTTGGCATACGCGATTGCCTACCAGGATAGAACTCAATCCTGATGAGTCGGTATATTTTACATCACCCAAATCTAAAATGATGTTTGCTGTACCTTCTGCATTTAGTTTTACCAATTCAGTTTTCAAATCCGGTGCAACCAGCGAGGTAAGCTTCTCTTCGTGCAATTGGAAGAGAATGTATTTATCATTTTTTTCAAGTGTGTATTTCATGGCTGATTTTCTTTTTTGTAATGCAACAATTACAAATAAAAGGATTAAAAGGGTTAACGAATAATTTTAAGAATATTTTTTTCAATCCGGTCAAAGGGATCTCCCTCGGAAGAAGGTTGAAATTTTTTGCCGGTTACTTGCTCGTAGAGCTCAATATAGCGGTTTGAAATGTGATTCACAATTTCATCCGTCATTTCCGGTACTTGTTGTCCTTCTTTGCCCTGAAAGCCGTTTTCAATCAACCATTGTCTTACAAATTCTTTAGAAAGTTGTTTCTGTGGCTCGTTCTTCTGTTGACGCTCCGCATAGCCTTCTGTGTAGAAGTAACGGGAAGAATCCGGGGTGTGGATTTCATCGATTAAGTATACTTTTCCTTGATGTATTCCAAATTCATATTTTGTATCGACCAAAATCAAACCGTGTTCGGCAGCGATTTCTGTACCGCGCTGAAATAAAGCACGAGTGTAAGCTTCTACTTGTGTGTAGAGATGTTCGGGAACAATGCCTTTACTCAAAATCTCTTCACGTGAAATGTCTTCATCGTGTCCTTCCGATGCTTTAGTGGTCGGAGTGATGATGGGCTGTGGCAATTTGTCGTTTTCTTTCAAACCTTCCGGCAAGGCTACACCGCATAAGATGCGCTTGCCTGCTTTGTATTCTCTGGCGGCGTGACCGGCAAGGTAACCTCTGATGACCATCTCAACGGGAAGTGCGTCGCATTTTACACCGATGGTGACATTAGGATCCGGCACGTTCAAGACCCAGTTAGGCACGATGTCTTTGGTTGCCTCCAGGGAAGCTGCCGCAATTTGATTCAATACTTGTCCCTTAAATGGAATCGCTCTTGGAAGCACCACATCAAAGGCAGAGATCCTGTCGCTGACTACAACAGCAAGCTGTTCCGGAAAGTGGTAGACATCTCTTACTTTACCTTTATAGAATCCGGTTTGTCCCGGAAAATGGAAAGACGTTTCCTTGATTGTTTTCATTTTGAGCTGTTTTGGAAGGGGAAAATTAAGAAAAAAATGGGAAATAGTTGTTAGTTGTTAGTTGTTAGTTGTTAGTATGGTGATAAAAAGATTGTTCGTTCATGTTTGGGGCTGTCCCCGCAGGGTCTCCTGCAAGTGCCCCTGCGTCTTGAGTGATGAAAAGTTAGCATTCAAGCATCGCGCAGGGTCCTCTGCGAGAGACCCTGCGGGGACGAAATTTGTAACATTGATTGAGAAGGATGAGATTGGCGAATAGAAAAAAATAATTATTAAAACAACTAACAACTAACAACTAACAACTAACAACTAACAACTAACAACTAACAACTAACAACTAACAACTATTATTTTTCTCCTACCACTTTAGTTTTAACTAACACATCATTCTTATAATGCTCCGTCTTTTCAAGCTTACCCGCTTCGTTGGTGTATTTCCAGTCGCCTGTTTTTTTACCGCCGGTATAATTGCCGGAAAGTTTGATGATGCCTGAATCGTAGTATTCTTTGTAGGGGCAGTAGAGGGTAATGTTTTTATAGGTGACTTCCTTGATTAGTCTTCCATCTTCTAAATAGTTGATCCAGCGAAGGTGTTTGACATTGTACGCATAGTGTTCCTCGCGTT
>JAQBNS010000103.1 GCA_028288405.1 Chitinophagaceae bacterium | reverse complement strand
CTCGCTCCTGCATATCGTTCAATATCACTTCGCTGAGATCATCGTGTGGATCAAGCTTTACATATTCCACTTGATTCTCTACTTTCTGCTTGATGAAGTTGAAACATACCGTCGGCTGAGATTTATCGAATACATGTGCGCCTTGAGGTACTTGTAATTGTTTGTCAATAAACATGCGGATCGGATCTCTTCCTGACCAGTCGCGAACATTCAATTGAGGATTGTCGAACAATACGGTATTGGTACCCACAAACACCGCATCTTCCTGCGAACGCCATTGATGCACCAGTTTTCTGGCCAATAAGCCGCTGATCCATTTGGACTCATAATTACTTTTAGCAATAAAACCGTCTGCCGTTTCGGCCCACTTCAAAATGATATAAGGACGTTTTTTCTCGTGTCGGCTGAAAAACCGGCGGTTCAATTGTCTTCCTTCTTTTTCCAAAATGCCCTGGTATACTTTGATGCCGGCAGCAAAGATCTTTTCTGCTCCTTTCCCTGCAACCAAAGGATTGGGATCAATATTACTAAAGTAGACGTTAGAAAAAGGATACTGTGCAATCAAATCCGCACAAGGCGGGGTCTTGCCGTGGTGCGCACAAGGTTCCAGATTGACATACAGATCCGCTCCTTTGAGTTGACTTTTATCTGCGACAGAATTGATCGCATGGACCTCGGCATGGGCATCGCCGTGCTTTTGATGCCAGCCCTCACCGATGATCCGTCCATCTTTTACAATGACACAACCTACCATAGGGTTTGGACTCACGCTGCCTTGACCCAAAAGGGCAAGTTCCATTGCCCTTCTCATATAGTTTTCAACATCTCCCATTTAATAGCGCTTTATTCCTTCTAACGGTTGATTAAGGCCATTAGTTTTTTTAAAATTGAACATTGTAATCCAGTTTATCAAGTGAGCGCCTCAGAAAACAAATTTTCCAAAGACTTACACCAAAAAACGGTAGCCAGCATCAACGTTTATGACGAACGCGAACGCAGTGCTATTACTTTTCTCCTGCTCGAATACATTCTGGGTATAGAAAAAAGCGACATCCTCGCCAATAAAGAAATTGCTGTTTCTCATTTGAAAAGAGAAGAGCTGGAAGAAGCCATTGACCGCATCAATCAAGGCGAACCGGTACAATACATCACCGGTAAAACACAATTTCTCAACCTCACCTTTAAAGTCAATCCTTCTGTATTGATTCCGAGACCGGAAACAGAAGAACTAGTTGATATCATCATCAAAGAAAATAAAGGCCGCAAAGGTTTACGCGTCATGGATATGGGCACAGGCAGCGGTTGCATTGCTGTTTCATTGGCCTATAACCTTCCTGAAGCGGAAGTACTGGCAGTAGACATCAGTAAAAGTGCATTGTATGTAGCGGCAGAAAATGCCTCGATCAATCATGCAAAAGTAACTTTTATCAACGACGACATCCTGAATCTCGCGGAAACCAACAGCACCAAACTGGACGTGATCGTGAGTAACCCCCCATATGTGCGTTATTCTGAAAAGAAAGAAATGCAGAAAAACGTATTGGAATACGAGCCCAAGCTTGCCTTGTTTGTGGACGATAACGAAGCCTTGATCTATTACGAAAAAATAGCGCTGTTCAGTGCACGACACCTGGAAAACGGTGGACTTTTATATTTAGAGATCAATGAAATGCTGGGCAAAGAAACCGCCGCTTTAGTCGGCTCCTTTGGATTCAACAACATTGAGATCAAAAACGATCTGTTCGGAAAACCCCGTTTTATCCGTTGTTCTAAATAAAGAACCTCATGGCGAGGGTTAAAACTAATCCTGTTCTACTCATTTCCCCTCTTGATCCGACCTGGCCTTAGAACATACGGAAAGAGCTTATAAACAACCACTCCATCGCCAGGAACAAGACCTTTTGAAACACTGTGCAAAAAAGTCCACACTGTTTTTTATAGAACCAAGAGACTTGATGTTGTTTGCCTCTACAAATCCTTTTGAAGAGCTCCTATGCCTTCTCAGTCATCATTGTTTTATCTACCTTGCGGGAGACGAAGACTCCACCGATTCATTGTACCATAAGGGCATTCGAAGCAAACAATCCCATACCATGGATCTTACAAAGTGTGTAAACTTTTATCCACTTTGTCTTCTTTCCTCTATGACGGAAATGAAATGAGCAAAGCCTGCAGCGAGTCTCTTCTTTTTTTGTCCAACAATTCCATTAATTAAACTTTTTGCTTTTCATTCCGGCTAAATGGGTTTAAATTAGTCCTGTAAGTAATTCACTAGCTAGGATCTTTACTCACTTTATGAAGTCAGTTTTATATTATATTTTATTATCCGCTTTCATTACCCCACTGAGCTTCGCTCAAAATACGATTGGTTATCTTTTTGAAAATAATCTCAAAGCCAATAACTCTTCCTTCCCGGATCTTGTGATTCTCGGACGTCAGGGCTCCTACACGCAAGAAGCGTTACCGGAGTTGGACAACATGAAAAAAACAGCTTATCAGTTTGACCGCAATTGCGGTGTACAATTTGATAATAATGCGGCTCATCAATTCATCAAAGACTCTTACACCATTGAAATTTACTTTCGTTTCGACAAGCTGAACAGCTGGAAACGTGTGATCGACTTTAAGAATAGAAAAACAGACTGGGGCTGCTACATCTTTAACGGCAAATTAAACTTCTACAATTTGCTAGTCAGTGAAAAAGCGCCGGTGAATGAAAACGAATACACACACTATGTAATCAGCCGTGATGGAGCAACCAACACCGTGAAAATATTTGCCGATGGGGTTTCTAAATTAGAATTCAACGATGTCGACAAACATACCTTGCTGGATGAAGATCAAAAACTAAATTTCTTTTTCGACGACCTGAAGGTAACCGATGAAGCCAGTGCCGGTGCAGTGGTAATGATCAAGATATCTGACTATGTCATTCCTCCGGATAAAATTTTGGAAGGATTTGAAAGCTTTAAAAGCAACATCAACTACGTAGCACCAATTACCGAAACAACAGTCGTTACTAAAAAAGATTCTTCTTTGGTACACGTGACCTTAGAAGTAAAAGATAAAGAAACACAAAACGGCATCACAGATATCACCTACAGCATCAAACGCGGCAGCGAGATCATGGCAGGCGCCAGTTCTGAAGGCAAGTCTATCATAACAACCGACCTTCCTGTAAAAACATGGTACCATATCACCTTCAAATCGAAAGGATATGTGACTTACGAAGATTCTATACTGACAGGAGATTTTGACAAAGAATTCAGATCTACTTTCTTCCTGGAAAAAATAAAAGTCGGTACAACGGTTACGTTGAAAACCTTGCAGTTTGAACGAGGCAAAGCAGAACTACTTCCTGCTTCCTATGCTGAATTGGACAAGCTGGCAGAATTCATGACAGAGAACCCAACCGTAGAAATTGAAATCAGCGGACACACCGACAACCAGGGTGATCCTAAACTAAACGTTGAATTGTCTGAAAACAGAGTGAAGTCTACAACGGATTATCTCGTTTCTAAAGGCATTGAAAAAAACAGAATTAAAGGCAAAGGCTATGGCGGCAGTAAGCCAATAGCCAGCAACTCCAGAGAAGAAACACGCAAGCTGAACAGACGGGTGGAGATGACGATTATAAAAAATTAGTGGTTAGTCGTTAGAGGTTAGTCATTAGTAAAAAAAGAGAGCTCTGAAAATTCAGAGCTCTCTTTTTTATAGCTTATAATTTATGCATTCAAATTATACTAACCAAACTAACGTCTAATGACTAACCACTAACGACTTCTTACAACCAGGCCTTCAGCATCGTGCGTATGCTCAGACCGATCACGACAAGACCTACGACAATCATCAATGTCTTCGGCTTAAATTTGCTTGCTAGAATAGCGCCAAATGGAGAAGCGATAACACCTCCGACAATCAAAGCTAACATCACCACCCAGTTTTGAAAACCTAGCATGAATGTAAAGATCCCGGCACTTGCCAAAGCAACAAAAAACTCAGCCAGGTTTACAGACCCAATGGTATAACGAGGGTTTCTGCCTTTTCCAAGTAAAGTAGACGTCACAATCGGCCCCCAGCCGCCGCCGCCTATGGAATCAATAAAGCCACCAAATAAAGCCAATGGCGCAATGTTTTTGACTTTACTTTTCTTCTTGTTGATATTAAACGCTTTCAATAAAATGCGACCACCAAGGAATACAAGATATAACGAAATATAAGGAGCAATTACTTTTCCATCAATGGAACTCAATATATAAGCGCCGATGATGGCACCGATCACTCCCGGTATGATCAATGCTTTAGCCAGCTTACTGTTGACATTCCCAAAACGCAAATGTGAAAGACCAGAGGCTCCTGTCGTAAAAACTTCTGCCGTATGCACGGAAGCACTGGCCGCAGCCGGAGGTACTCCAAAAGCCATCAGTATAGAAGAACAACTGGCTCCATAAGCCATACCCAATGCACCATCAACCATTTGCGCTATAAATCCTGCCAGAACAAACAACGCGAAATCAATAGTCAACAGCTGATCCAGGCCCTTACTAAAAGAAATTTCTTTCGCATTGACTATGCCTGTAATGATTGCTCCGATCACTAATGCAGTCAAAGCCGCACTGATGATATAGAGCCAGATTTGACCTCTTTTGGATTTAGAGCGTACAGCTCTTTCCTCGTCTAATGGAATACTATTTTGGATTTCAGACTTCAGCGGCATTTCTTCTACTTCAATCATGTGAATGGCTTTTCTAAATCAAGCTTACAAATATAATGTCTACAAAGTTAATAGACAATTATTCGCGCGACTCATTTTAAAAGCGCCTTTAAACTACTTTAAACCTATTTTATTGAGTCTTTTCCTCCTTCGCCTTTTTTCTTTTTTCTCAAAACACAGAAAACCGACATCCTCAGCGTATGTCCGATAGTCTCTTGAGTATTGGTAGGATTGATCTGATAATAATACATATAACCCACCTGCAGATCGAGACCAGGAGCAACTTTGTAACCCACATGCGGATACAAACGGTATTGATCAAACGATTGAATGACATACTTCGCATCTCCTATATGGTACATCAACTCTGCCTGCGCGATAAAATAACCTTTCTTTAGGAATCCTTCTTTAAAGGGAGAAATCTGAAGCGATGCCATGTAGCGAAGTCTGTAATAATGATAATCCACATGCTTGTTTTCTGCCAGTCGATCGGAGAAAAAACGTTCTTCCACACGAAAGCGATGCACCATAGTAAATATGTTCCATGAAGTACGATACATCAGTTGTTGCCAGGGACGATGTTCAGAACGGCTTTCGTAAAGCCCGGACTTATCTTTAAACTGGTCGAAAAAAGTATAACCGGCGGTGACCGACAAGGACTTGGTAAATTTGTATTCAATCCCTGCCCTTAACGTAAGAAAACTAATATTCCTGTTCAAGCCATACCACCTCATGCTCCCATCTTCCTGAATGGCCCATTTCGAGCTTAATGGAATAGTAAGCGATTGGCTGTACCAGGCAAAAGCATCTTCTACTCTTGTTCGTTGAGCCCACAAAGTAGTGCTCCAAAAAGACAGGACAAAAACCAAACACCGGAAATACCGACATGGGTTAACAGTAATCAAATGTATCATTAATGGGGTGGATCATTAAATAACAAGGCTACAAAAGTAGGACTATACCCTTGATTTACCTTGGTTCAAGGAAGTATTTATTCTTTGTCTCCTTAACTCAAAGATGGCCTTCAACAAATAACACGCTGCTCATTGGCAATTGTTTTGTTTTCAAACTTCCTTTGCGTACCTTTATCCTGCAAATAGAGACTGCTATATAACTTTGTTTGCAAATGCTTAAAAATCCTAAAATTGCCGCTGAGGCCCTCACCTACGACGACGTTCTGCTCGTTCCCGCTTATTCGGAAGTACTTCCACGCGACACCAACACTTCCACTTTATTGACCCGCAATATTTTACTGAATATCCCTTTGGTATCCGCCGCTATGGACACTGTAACGGAATACGAAATGGCTATTGCCATGGCGCATGAAGGGGGATTAGGGTTTATTCATAAGAACATGTCCATAGAAGAACAAGCCATTCAGGTGCGCCGGGTAAAGCGTTCTGAAAGTGGTATGATCTCCGATCCTGTAGTGCTTCACGAAAATGCCTTAGTGAAAGATGCACTGGCAATCATGAATGAATTCCGCATCGGTGGTATTCCGGTGGTCAATACCGTAGGCAAACTAGTAGGTATCATCACCAATAGAGATTTGCGTTTTGAAAAAAATAAGAACTTACCGATCACTAAGATCATGACCAGTACAAACATGATCACCGCTTCGGAAGGTATTACGCACGAGAAAGCAGAAAAAATCCTGCAGGAATACAAAATAGAAAAATTACCCATAGTAGATAAGAACTTCAAATTGAAAGGACTGATCACTTATAAAGATATTTTAAAGAAAAAGGACAGGCCAATGGCTTGCAAAGACGAACAAGGCAGATTAAGAGCCGGAGCAGCGGTTGGCGTTACACCTGACATGATGATCCGTGTAGAAGCCTTAGTCAATGCCGGAGTAGATGTCATCAGTTTGGATACCGCTCACGGACATTCTTACGGTGTGATCCAAGCTGTGAAAACTCTAAAGAAAAAATTCAAACACCTGGAAGTCATTGCCGGTAACGTAGCAACAGCTGCCGGAGCGTTGGCTTTGGCGGAAGCCGGAGCGGATGCCGTGAAAGTAGGTATTGGCCCGGGAAGTATTTGCACCACGCGTATCATTGCCGGTGTGGGCGTTCCTCAGCTGTATGCTGTCATGGAAGCGTCTCAAGCTTTACTTAAAAAGAAAATACCAGTCATCGCAGACGGCGGAATTCGTTATTCAGGTGACATCGTCAAAGCATTAGCAGGCGGAGCCAGCACGGTAATGATCGGTTCTTTGTTAGCCGGTACAGAAGAAGCTCCCGGACAAACAATCCTTTACGAAGGAAGAAAGTTTAAGACATACCGTGGTATGGGTTCTCTGGAAGCTATGGAAACAGGTTCTAAAGACCGTTATTTCCAGGATGCGGAAGATGATATTAAAAAACTCGTTCCGGAAGGAATCGTTGGCCGTGTAGCAGTAAAAGGGAAAACAGCTGAGGTCATTTACCAAATGGTCGGTGGATTAAAAGCGGGGATGGGCTATTGCGGAGCAAAAGATATTTCGGTATTGAAACAAGCACAGTTTGTAAAAATCACCAGTGCTGGTGTCAAAGAAAGCCATCCACACGATATACAGATTACAAGAGAAGCACCTAACTACTCAAGCAAATAATTTTAATGGGCATATTTAACTTGAATCGTCTTAAATGGTTACTGCCGGCAATTTGTCTGCTTTCCATTAGCTGGATGTTTACAAGTTTATGGCAACTGCATCATACCATAGAGGAGTTCAACTCCCCTATGGTATTTAATATGCAATTCAACGTTGCGGTATGTGCCTTTCTATTGAGTACTTTCCTTTGTTTCAAACTATACATAGGACTTTTCAGAAAGAACTCTAACATCTCTGCCTTACTATGGGATGTTTTCTATTCCGCAACAGCCGCTATTCTCACCTGCCTGCTGGTTAAATCCAGTTTGCTCTACCTGCTGCATTCCACCGAATGGTCTCTTAAGGTTTGGAATCTTTTCGAATTCGTTATCTATACTTTTTTTATCGCACATTGTTTTTTCAGCATTAAAAAATTAATCCTTTATCAAAAAACAAACAGGACCATTATACTTTGGGTGATTTTTGAACTCAGTGTTTTTGCCAGTATACTGACTTCTTTTTTTCTTTTCAAATACAACAGCTTAACCTTTCTCCTCTTTACGTTGCCATTGACTTTCTTGGGTTCATACTTATCCTTCAATGTCAAGTGGGCTGCCTTCCTGAACTTCCACCAGAAGCTCGTCACGTTGCTCTTATTGATTCTTTCGTTTGGTATACTTTCAGGTCTATTCCTTGATATTTACGAACAACACATCATTTCTCGTATGGCGCTGGATGCGATCAACAACGCTTTCCTAATGGCGATCAGCGCTTTTGTATTGCTTAATATCTCCATCAGTATTCTTGTTCTTTTATTCAGCTTGCCGACCTCTTCTGTTTTTGAACAAAAATTTGGCGAGGTGATGTTGTTTCAAAAGCTCCATCAATCCATACAGTTAGGAGAAACAGAGAAAGAAATTCACAAAGCACTGTTGGAAAGCTGTTGCGATTCTGCTCTGGCTACAGGAGGTTGGCTGGAGATGACGGATGCTAACGGAAGAATAACCAGTTTTGAAAACAACGGCATTGACCATATTGATGCGTTCAATTTTAAAAACTTGTTGCGAAAAAATCACATTAAGATTACCAGTGAACCACAATACATAAAAGATGTGAGGGCGCTGTCTCATTTGCAGAAAATCAATACGAACAGGTATAAGTCGCTTCTTCTTTTACCACTCTTGTCCGGACAACACCGTTTAGGAACTCTCGTCTTGCTGAAAGATAAAGTGAATGCCTTCGACAAAGAAATGGTGGATATGATCATCACCTTTATGAGTCAGGCGGCCATTGCCATTCAAAACTCCAGACTCATGGGACAGGCTTTGGAGACCGAGCGTTACCGGGAGGAACTGAAGATTGCCAAACAAGTACAGGAACGTTTGCTTCCGGATGTGCCGCATTATTCTTCGGATATAGAAATTGCGGTATTGACAGGCGGTGCTACTGATGTGGGAGGAGATTACTACGACTTCTACAAAGACAAAGCAGGCGACATTACAGTGGTG
>JAQBNS010000110.1 GCA_028288405.1 Chitinophagaceae bacterium | reverse complement strand
TCTATGACTTGTGTCGCCTGCTCTTTCGTGATGGCTGTCGACACAAATAAACTTTCGTATTGTGACGGGGCCAGGTAAATTCCTTTTTCTAACATGCTTCGGAAAAACTGTCCGAAGAGTATAAGATCACTCGTTTTTGCAGTGCTGAAGTCCGTTACATTTTCACCTGTAAAGAATAAAGTAAACATAGAGCCTACTCTATTGATACTGCAGGGAAGATTTTTTTCTTTAATGTAACTCAAGATGCCTTCACAAATAAAAGCCGATGTATAATCGATGGTCTGATAAACCGAAGGTGTATTTTTCAAATGCGTCAACATGGCAATACCAGCAGCCATGGCGATCGGATTGCCTGACAGCGTTCCTGCCTGATATACTTTACCGGCCGGAGCCACTTGCTGCATGATTTCTCTCTTTCCACCATAAGCGCCTACCGGCATACCTCCACCGATGATTTTACCCATGGTCGTCAAGTCCGGACGAATACCGTACAATTCCTGTGCACCACCCAGTGACAAACGAAAACCGGTCATCACTTCATCAAAGATCAATACGATACCTTCCTGATCACAAATCCTCCTAAGTCCTTCGAGGAATCCAGGTGATGGAGGCACACAACCCATGTTGCCTACAACAGGCTCTACAATGATGGCGGCAATTTTATTTTTATTTTCAGACACACATTGTTCTACCGCAGACAAATTATTGTAGGCCACAGTCAAGGTATCGTTCGCTACTCCTTGTGTTACACCCGGACTATCCGGAGCGCCGTGTGTAATAGCGCCACTGCCCGCAGCAATGAGAAAGGAATCGCCATGACCGTGGTAACAGCCTTCAAATTTAATGATCTTATCTTTGCCTGTATAACCTCTGGCCAAACGTACCGCAGACATCGTCGCTTCTGTTCCTGAATTCACCATACGCACCACTTCTACAGAAGGCACAATGGATACAATCAATTCTGCCATGTATACTTCGCGTCGTGTAGGTGCGCCAAACGAAAAAGAGTCGGTCAATACTTTTTGCACCGCCTCTACCACAACTTCAGATGCATGTCCCAAAATCATCGGTCCCCAGGAGTTGATGAAATCAAGGTATCGATTGCCATCTTCATCTATCAGGTAAGCGCCCTTAGCAGATTGCATAAAGATGGGATTACCTCCTACTGCTTTGAATGCTCTTACCGGAGAATTCACTCCCCCCGGAATAACTTGTGAAGCTCTTTTAAATAACTCTTCGCTCGTGGCTCTGTTTAGCATTATCTGGTTTCGTCGTTGACGAGTGTTAATTTTAAATCTTTGAAGGTAACAAGTGGAACAAACTTGTTACTATAGGCATTGGAGTAATCGTATCCACCCAACATGCCTAGTGAGAAAAATTTCTTTTCATTGAAATACAAAGAAACATCGGTCCCTTTTTCTCTCAATGCCTTACCTAGTAAAGTGACCATCTCATAACCTTGCACAGCATATACACTCGGAAAGACGTGGTATTTCGCAATATAGGCTTTATGAAAATGCTTGTACTGAGCAGATGTCGTACGAATATAATCCGGATCAATAAAATAAATGGCTCTCTTGTCCATTTGCTTATAACTCAATTGAGTATTCTCTAACCAATCGCGGTAAGCGAAAATAGGAATCTGCTGTTGTGTGATTTCAATAAGACTGATGAAGTTCGCCGCGAAAATCGGATCCGAAGAAAGTGCAACAATATGGCTATAGCTGATCAAACCTACAGAATCGTTGGCAAACGTACGCAGCGCTCCCATATAGTTGAAATCTACTTTCAAGATTTTCTTTACGGTAAATCCTTTCTTAAGGATAGAGTCTTGATATTGATAAGCCAGTATAGAATCCCTGATTTCTTTACCATACAAAATCAACACATTCTTCTTCGGTAATATACCTGGATCTTTTGCACTGTTTTTTCGAAGGCTGAAATTAGAGGCTGCGTAATGAGCCATACAACCTACCGTAGACTCAACCGATGCTTTATACAAAAAGCTCCCGGTATTCTCCGCATACTTGGAATTAGAGGACATCGGACTGATCAACGTTTTATTCTCCAGTTCGGGCAAGTCTTTGATGGCGGCATATTGTTCCGGAAATACGGGACCAATCACAACATCTACCAACTTCCATTCGTTGTACTTGACGATTTGTGTCACTTTATTGACATCCTTTTCTGTATCGTAAGCATGCAACTCAATAGGCGCTGCTTTCTTGTTGTGGTTCAACGAATCGATCGCGATTTGCATACCGGCATAGAGATCCAGTACGTATTGGTTGTTTCTTTGTGAAGCGGAAAAGTCGATGTCTTTCCATAAAAATGGTAACAACAACGCGATGTGGTAACGATTTTTCACTTCGTTTTTAAATTTCTTTCGTTCTTTAACGAGAGGCTTAAAACCATATTCTTTTTCTAGTCGCTGGGCAATCGCTTTATATTTTGCATCGAGCCTTTGATAAATTTGAGCATAAAGAACTTCTGCTAATTTCAGATCGAGTGGAACTGTTTTTTGAATAGCGATAACCGTATCCAAGGGTTGAATCAACGGATAGTACTCCGCTTTCCAGGCATCTAATGCGGGATTGGACGCATCTAATTGCTGAGCAAGACTAACAGACTTTCGGTATTCTTTTAAATTAACATAAGCCGTAGCAAGCAACCAGTTCACCTTAGGGTATTCCTTCCAGTCGGTATGCTTTTGTTTTAATTGCAACAGCATATCGCGGGATTCGCTATACTTGCCTAGTTGACTTAACGTGTAAGCATACAGGTATTGACTATACAAGGCATACTCATTACCTTGTTCTTCTTTAAGAATAGGTTTCAGTATTTGAGCAGCCGCCTCGTAACGACTTTCATCTACCATCACTTTAGCCGCTTCGTATTGCTTTCCGTAATCTATGCTTTGTGCAGAGAGTAAAAAAGGTAAACATACAAACGCAGTAAGGAGTACTACTGTTATCTTTCCCATGTTATTCCCATTCAATGGTAGCAGGTGGTTTGGAACTGATGTCGTAAACCACACGGTTTACGCCTTTGACACGGTTAATGATAGAATTAGAGATTTCAGCCAGCAATTCATAAGGCAAGTGTACCCAATCAGCAGTCATACCATCGACACTGGATACTGCACGAAGTGACACTACGTTTTCATAGGTTCTTTCATCCCCCATTACACCGACAGATTTAATCGGCAGCAATATCACACCGGCTTGCCATACTTTATCGTACCAGCCTCTTTGTTTCAACAACTGGATGAACACGTAATCCGCTTCCTGCAAGATCGCTACTTTCTCCTCTGTGATATCACCGATGATACGTATCGCCAATCCGGGACCAGGGAAAGGATGACGGCCCAATAACGCGCTGTCTAGTCCTAACTTCTTCCCTACTCGTCGCACTTCGTCTTTGAATAATGTTTTCAAAGGCTCTACTACTTTCATGTTCATCTTCTCGGGTAAGCCCCCCACGTTGTGGTGAGACTTGATCGTAGCTGAAGGTCCTTTTACAGAAACCGATTCGATGATATCAGGATAGATGGTACCCTGACCCAACCAACGTACATCTTTTATTTTTTTACCTTCTTGTTCAAAAATATCAATGAAGGTTTTTCCAATCGCTTTTCTTTTTTGTTCCGGATCAGACAAACCGGCTAATGACGTATAAAATTCTTTTTTCGCATCAACGCCAATTACATTTAAGCCCAAGCCATGATAAGATTGCAACACCTCATCGTACTCGTTCTTGCGCAACAACCCGTTGTCTACAAAAATACACGTCAGGTTACTACCGATGGCTTTATGAATCAATACAGCCGCCACAGAAGAATCAACGCCACCGGATAAACCCAATACCACTTTATCATTACCCAATTGTTGTTTCAGTTCGCTCACGGTGGCTTCCACAAAAGAATCCGGTGTCCAGTCGCCTGTACATTTACAGATGTCCATCACGAAATTCGACAACAAGGCTTTGCCTTCTAACGTGTGAGTAACTTCCGGATGAAATTGTATACCGTACGTTTCTTCACCGTTTATTTTGTAAGCCGCCACAGGAATAGATTCCGTTTTCGCTATGATTTCAAAATCAGAAGGCAGGTTGACAATGGTATCTCCGTGTGACATCCACACTTGCGAACCATTGGTAATGCCTTTCATAAAAGCAGAGGTTTTGCCGGCTACCGGTTCCAGGCTGGCACGTCCATATTCACGGATCGAAGACGGTTCTACTGAACCACCGTTGACATGAGCCATCAATTGTGCACCGTAGCAAACACCCAACAAAGGCAATTTATTTCTGAATAAAGACAAGTCTACACGAGGAGAACCTTCTTCTCTTACGGAACAAGGACTGCCGGAAAGAATGACACCTTTCACGGAAGCATCTAAAGCGGGAAAATGGTTGTAAGGATAAATCTCACAGTATACGTTTAACTCTCTTACTCTTCTGGCTATCAGCTGTGTATATTGAGAACCAAAATCCAGGATCACTATTTTTTCTGTCATAGCGCAAAAATAACACTAGACGGGCTGTTTTCCTAATAGTCGTTAGTGGTTAGTCGTTAGACGTTAGTAACAAAAAAACAGGCCTTAAAGCCTGTTTCTTAACTTATTTCACTAATGTCTAATCACTAACGACTATTTATTCCGACTTCTTCTTATCCTCCTTCAACCACTTGATCTCGTACAAATCATGTCTTCTGGTATGAATGTTTCTCACACTACCATGTGTTCTCTGACGTTTCAAAAGATCCAGATCCATATCTACGACGAGTGTAGTTTCCGCATTGGCCGTGGCTTCTGCCAGGATCGCATCGTGAGGAAACATGAAATCAGACGGCGTAAATACGCCTGATTGTGCGTATTGAATATCCATGTTTTCCACGCCAGGCAAATTACCCACGCTGCCTGAAATAGCGACATAACATTCATTCTCAATGGCTCTTGCTGCCGCACAACGCTGTACGCGCAAGAAGGCACTTTTAGTATCGGTAAGGAATGGAACGAAAATAATGTTAACCCCTTTCTCCGCCAATAAACGCGGCAACTCCGGAAACTCAATGTCAAAGCAAATCAGAATTCCGATTTTGCCGGAGTCTGTATCAAATACTCTCAATTTATCTCCACCTTGCATACCCCAGTAATTCTCTTCATCCGGTGTCACATGCAATTTAAATTGTGCATCGGATGTTCCGTCTCTACGGCATAAGTAAGACACATTGTACAACGTATTGTCTTCGTACAAAGGCATACTGCCGGCAATGATGTTGATGTTATAGGATACTGCCAACTCAGACATTTTATCTTTGATGGCATCGGTATATTCTGCGAGGTTTCTCACCGCATCCGCAGCGGAATCCGCATTGGACTCGCCCATCAAAGGCGCATTGAAAAACTCGGGAAACAAAATAAAATCGGCTTTGTAACCGGAAACGGTATCAACAAAGAACTCTATGTATTTGAATAAATCCGGCAGGCCTTGCAATGTTCTCATGTTCCATTGTACCACACCCACACGGACCAATGATTTTTCCGCACCGAACAAAGTAGTCTCAGGATGCTCTTCGTAAAACACGTTGATCCATTCCAGCAAAGCCGCATGCGTTCTAGACTCTTCGTCTTCCGGCATATAATTGGAAATCACTTTCCGCACGTGAAAGTCGTTGGCCAGCTGAAACGTCAAAATCGGATCAAGAATTTCTTTCTTCTTTACTTCTTCAATGTATTGACGGGCACTTAGTTTTTTATAGTGCTTTTTATAACCGGGAATTCGACCGCCTACAATGATAGCGCGTAGATTGAGTTTTTCGCACAGTTCCTTTCGTGCATCGTACAATCGTCGTCCCAAACGCATGTTGCGATATTCCGGATGCACAAACACATCGATACCATACAGCGTATCTCCATTGGAGTCATGGGTTGAAAATAAAGAGTTTCCTGTTATTTCATTGTAGGTGTGTTTATCACCGTACATGGAATAACTGACAATCAAACTGAATGCAGCAGCTACAACTTTACCATTGTCTTCAATACAAATCTGCCCTTCTGAGAACTCCTTCAGCAAGGACTTAAATTCTTTTTTCGTCCAGACACCATTGGCAATATCAGCATAGACATCGTCCATGATTTCTTTTAAATCATCGTAATCGGACAGTCTGGCATTGCGGATAATCAGCTTATGTTCCGGTTCTTTGTTCTTTGCCATAAAGGGATTTTTCTATCAAAAAGAGGGGCTTATCTCTGTACCAAGTTATAAACTTGTTTTCATTAAAAATAATTCATGAAGTTACGCATTCAGAGAAAGTTCAGAACTGTAAGATATTTGCAAAACAACTGTAGTGTTAATTGCTTCTAATAATGCTCAAAAAACAGCTTCAAAAATAAACAACTAACTGTATTTCAAATAATTAAAAATTAATTGAAATATAACCTGCTTAAACTATATTTAACTTTAATTGTTTAATCACTATCGAACCAAAAACCGTATAAAGTCAGTATACGTTTATTTATATATGAATAAATCCATCAGTTTCGCAGCATTACTCCTCTTAGCATTTTTGATACTGATACAAACAGCGTCATTTGCGCAAGTAAAAAAGAGAAAAGTCTTTGAATACAAACAAAGCGCGCAGCGCAGTCAGCGCGTATCTGGCCCCTCCGATCGCTTGAGCAATACGCTCATTGTAAAATTAAAAGAAGAACAGGCTACCTTTCTTGAGCAAGGCGATCAAGCCTTGTCAAAATTATTCTATCCTTTAGATATTGTTTCTGTCAGTGCGCTGTTTCCCATTACAGCGGCAGAACAAAATAATACGCTAAAATCCAATACGGTTAAACTGGAACTGATATATGTTATAGAGTACAATCCATCTACGATGGACATGGATGGAACCATCGTTTTTTTAATGGGTTTTGGTTATTTTGATTATTGCGAACCTTACTATACACCATCTCCTTCTTATATTCCGAATGATCCCAATGCGAATCCCGGAGGAGAATTATTATTCAACTTGCAAAACGTGCATGCCTTTGAAGCCTGGGATATTGAAAAAGGAGACCCCAATGTCATTATCGGTGTAGTGGATACAGGATTTGAAATTACACACGATGACCTTTAAAATAAATTCG